>DAIQNS010000175.1:957-4529 GCA_036788315.1 Alteraurantiacibacter sp.
GAGCAATCGCTCCTGTTCCTCAATCGGCGCGGCTATGCCCCGCTGACTTTGTGCCGCCATTGCGGCTACCGTTTCCAGTGCCCCAATTGCAGCGCCTGGCTGGTCGAACATCGCCTTTCCGCGCGGCTCGCCTGCCACCATTGCGGCCACGAAACGCGCCCGCCCGCCAAATGCCCCGAATGCGGCGAGCCCGACTGCCTTGTCGCGTGCGGGCCGGGTGTCGAACGGATTGCCGATGAGGTTGCCGAGATACTTCCCGATGCACGCGTGGTGGTGGCAACTTCAGACACGCTCAACACGCCAGAGAAAGCCGCCGCTTTCGTCGCGCAGGCCGAGGCGGGCCTGATTGACGTGATCGTGGGAACGCAGCTTGTCACAAAGGGCTTCCACTTTCCCGAACTGACGCTGGTGGGCGTGATCGATGCCGATCTCGGCCTTGAAGGCGGCGATCTGCGTGCGGCCGAGCGGACCTATCAGCAGGTGGCGCAAGTGGCGGGCCGCGCTGGGCGCGGAGCCAAGCCGGGCGAAGTGCTGATCCAGACGCGCCATCCCGATGCCGCCGTCATTGCCGCGCTCGCCGCCGGGGACCGCGATGCCTTTTACGAGGCCGAAACACAGGCCCGCCGCGATGCAGGCGCGCCGCCATTCGGGCGCTGGGCCGCGATCATCGTCTCCTCCGAGGATGACCGCGAGGCGCGCGAAGCCGCAAACCGCATCGGCGAGGCACGCCCGCGCCTCGATGATGTGATGATCCTCGGCCCCGCCCCCGCCCCGCTCGCGCTCCTGCGCAATCGCTACCGCTACCGCCTGCTGCTGAACGCGCGGCGCACCGCGCAATTGCAACACGTCATCCGCGACTGGCTGAGCGCACTGAGCCACCCTCCCGGCGTGCGTGTCGCGGTGGATATTGATCCGTATAGTTTCGTATAAGCCCGAGCTTGCCATAGTATCGCAAGTCCGGCAGTCTTTCAGCATGGGCATTCCTGCTGCAATCGTGCGCTTCATCGCTCCGTTCATTGCGGCAATTGCTTTGGCTGGCTTGCCCGCATCCGCCCTGGCGGAAAAATGGCACCGCGCCGATACACGCAGTTTCATTGTGTATTCCGATGGCGATGCCCGAACGCTCAAAGATTTTGCCCAAAAGCTCGAGATGTTCGATGCCTTGTTCATGTATTATTTCGGGTTGGAAGTCGACGCGCCCCCCAATCGCCTGACAGTCTACATGCTCGGAAAGCAGGAAGATGTGGCGCGCTTTCATGGCAGCGACACAGTGGCTGGATTTTACCTTGCGACCAGCGCGGGAAGTTTTGCTGTCGCCAATCGCGAACGCAAGTTTCGCGCAGGCGGGCTATCAGGTGAGACAGTCTTGTTTCATGAATACATCCATCACGTGATGGCGCGCCATTTTACCTTCGGCTACCCGCCTTGGTATCAGGAGGGCTTCGCTGAATTTTTCGCAACCACCGAGATCGACAAGGATGGCGACTGGGAAATTGGCCTGCCCCCCAACCACCGCGTTCAAGGACTGAAGCGCGGTTCAATTCCGCTTGAATCGGTCATGTTCGGTGACCTTGACACCATGAACCCCGAGGAGCGTAACTCATATTATGGGCGCTCATGGCTGCTAGTGCATTTGACCGTATTCAACCCGCAACGCCGCAACGATCTGACCAATTACCTCGCCCGTGTCGCTTCTGGGGAAGAGCCGCGCGAAGCCTTTGCTGCCAGTTTCGGCGATCTCGCCACGCTGGAAGCGGAAATGAACCGCCATGTGGGGGGTAGCATACCCTCGCTAAAGTCGCAGACACCCATCGCCTTCAAGGGCGAAATTGCGATTTCTTCGCTCGATCCTGTCGCTTCGGCGCTTGTCCCGCTTTCGCTGTCGCGGCGCATCGGCCGAGAGCGTGACGGAAATGTCGCTCAATTGCAGGCTTTTGCCGCGCTACACCCGGACCGCGCCGATGTTCTCGCGGAACTGGCCCTTGCCGAACATGCTCGCGCAGAACGAGCAGACTTGCCTGATTACAACGCGGCTGAAGCTGCAATAGATGCCGCTCTTGCGCTGGAAACAGAGCATGCCCGAATGCTGCTGCTGAAGGCGCAGATCGGGTTGGAGCATCTTGCTGAAGCGGACGAAACTTCGCCAGCGCACTGGGACGAAATCGGCCAACTGATTGCGCGCTCCTATGCCGCTGACCCGTCGATCCCGCTGACCCATGTGATCAATTATCGAAGCTTCCTCGAGCAAGGCGAACGCCCGCCTGTACCGGTAATAAACGCACTTGGCGAAGCGGTCATGCTCGCGCCCGAAGCGCATGACATCCGCCTCCAATATGCTTGGGCCTTGGCCAATGAAAATGCGTTTGACGATGCCATTGGCCTGATCAAATTCCTTGCATCAGACCCGCATCAAGGCGGTATCGGCCGAGATGCGCTGCGGCAGCTTGAAGATTTCCGTGACCGGCGGCTTGAGCCATGACGTGCGCCTTTATGTCCGCCTAATTGGCCACACGGTAAGGCTGAGGCAAACCGCTCCACTAAAGCCAGAGCCGCATCGGCATAAGGAATTTCTCCTGACTACGGCCCTTTGCGGGCCTTGAACCTCGCCGCCCGCAGGCACCATGTGAAGGGCAGCGACAAGAGCAGCTTCAGGAGAGATTTATCGTGAACATTCTTCGTATCGACAGTTCAACCAATGGCGACGCCTCGGTATCGCGCGAATTAACCGGCGCCATCCTCGCGCACATCACCGCTGGCAATCCCGACGCCAAGGTGACCAGCCGCGATCTTGGCGCTGCGCCGCTGCCGCATCTGGGCCCGGTCAGCACGCAGGAAAACCGCGCGGGCGAAGTCGAGGATGAGGACGCCGCCGCGCTCGAAGAATTCCTCGATGCCGAGGTGATCGTGATCGGTGCGCCGATGTACAATTTCTCGCTGCCGACACAGTTGAAAGCCTGGGTCGACCGGCTCGCGGTGCCGCGCCGCACGTTCAAATATAGCGAAAGCGGGCCGGAAGGCCTCGCCGGTGGCCGAAAGGTCATCATCGCGTCTGCGCGCGGCGGAGCCTATGGCGATGACAGCCCGATGGACTTTCAGGAGAGCTACCTGACGAGCTTCTTCGGCTTTATCGGCATCAACGATGTCAGCGTGATCCGCGCCGAGGGCCTTGGTCAGGGGCCGGAGGCGCGGGCGAGCGCAATTGCATCCGCAAAGGACGCCATTGCCCGACTTTAAGCCAGCTTGCCGCGATTTGCGGGGCCGCGCAGGGCCAGATCATGACTGACCAGCGCGGCCCCGTTCTCGTACCTATCCTTGGCGACCAGCTCACCCGCACGATCGCCAGCCTCAAGGGGCAGGCGCCCGATGATACCGTCATCCTGATGATGGAAGTCTGCGAGGAAGCGACTTACGTCAGGCATCACCAGCAGAAAATCGCGCTGATCTTCTCGGCCATGCGCCATTTCGCCGCCGAATTGCGCGCAGCGGGTTGGCAGGTGGATTATGTCGCGCTGAACGATGAGGACAATGCCGGCAGCTTCACCGGCGAGCTGGCCCGCGCCATCGAACGCCAT
>DAIQNS010000175.1:4539-5230 GCA_036788315.1 Alteraurantiacibacter sp.
CGAATGGCGCGTGCAACAGGCTATCGAGGAATGGCCCGGCAAATTCGCCTGCGAGGTCGAAATTCTCTCCGATGACCGCTTCCTCTGCTCGATCGCGGAATTTCGCGACTGGGCCGAGGGGCGCGAGCATCTGACGATGGAGCATTTCTACCGGGAGATGCGGCGGCGCACAGGTCTGTTGATGGACTGTGGAAAACCGGTGGGCGGGCAGTGGAACCTCGACAAGGAGAACCGCGAAAGCCCCAAGGGTACGATGAATGCCCCGCCGCGCCCGCGCTTTGCTCCCGATGAAATCACGAAGGAGGTTCTCGCGCTCGTCGAGGAGCGCTTCGGCGACCATTTCGGCAGTCTAGACGGCTTCGCATGGCCGGTGACGCGCGATCAGGCAGAGGAGGCAGCCGAGGCCTTCTTTGCCGAGCGGATCGAGAAATTCGGCCCCTATCAGGATGCGATGGTGCACGGCGAGGACGATCTGTTCCACTCGATGCTGTCGACGAGCATCAATCTGGGCCTGCTCGATCCGCTCGCGCTGTGCGAACGCGCGCAGCAGGCCTACGAGGACGGCAAGGCGCCGCTCAACTCGGTCGAAGGCTTTATCCGCCAGATCATCGGCTGGCGCGAATATGTGCGCGGGTTCTATTGGTATTGCATGCCCGGCCTCGCCGAAGCCAATGCGCTGGTGGCGCACCGC
>DAIQNS010000176.1:0-5227 GCA_036788315.1 Alteraurantiacibacter sp.
GCGAATCTCATCATCGAGAGATTGGTCCCAACCTGCACCAGCGCGTCGACATCATCGCCGTCAAGCTTGTGCAATTCCTCGCGCAAGGTGCTGGTGGGTACCTGCGCAATCGCGGTCCAGCTGGGGCATTTGAGATCCTTGTCCCGCACCACTTCGATCCCGTGATCGGCCATGAACTGGGCAACTTGCGCGTTGGCGCTGGGATAATAGGGCGAGATGACCGCAATCTTGCGAATGCCGCCATAGGCCTTGAAGGCGTTGATCAGGCTTTGCGAGCCGGTGCACAGGCCGATGCCGGCCACATCCTCGATATTCTTCTTCCATTCGGCCGCGCCCTTGGCGCCGCCATAGAAGGTGACAGCGCTCATCCCCATGACCAGATAATCGGGATTGCAGGTCAACACGCCCCTCACCGCGTCGACAGTGTTGCGGCTGATCTCCAATGTGCCGGCCATGAAGGTTTCGTCGGAAATGGCCTGCGCGTCGTCGACCACGATGCGGCTGTAATGATTGGTCACGCCGCGCACGCGCAAATCGTCGAAATCAGGCTGCACAATGGTGTTGGTCGAGGGGCCAAGCACGCCGAACAGCGCGCGATGGCCCTGCACATCGGGATTGGGACGCGGCCAGACGGACATCAGGCGAACTCCTTCTCTTTGTCGAGGCACTCGATCATTGCCTGCCGAATGAGGAACTCGCGGCGCAGTTCGTCATTCGCGCGGATCTTTTCCAGCTCGGCGCGGCGCATCGCGTGCTGGTCGTCGCCCGCCTGCAGATAGCGCTTGTTCTTGATCGTCTGCGCCTGAATGAAATCATGCGTGGTCGTGCGCCGCTGCCGGTCGAACTTCTTGAGCAGTCCGGACGCATCGCCTGCGTGATTGTAAATCTGGTCGAGCTTCTGGCACAGGTTGAAAGCGTCATGAATGCCCGAATTCATGCCGAAACCGCCGATCGGATTGTTGAGATGCGCAGCATCGCCGATGATCGCCACCCTGCCCTTGGCAAAGCTCTTGGCGACGCGCTGATGCACCCGATAGATCGTGCGATGCGCGGTTTCCACGCTTTCGCCGTTGCCGGTCAGCCGGTCGAACACTGCGTTCTTGTTGGCATCGGATTTGAGCAATTCGTCTTCCTGGCTCTCTTCGGCAGGAACGAGCACGCGCCACAGCGAAGGCACGCGCAGCAGCACCATCCATTCTTGCGGATCGGAAACATAATTGACGAGCGCCAGATTGGGCAGATGGTTCTCGAGCGGTTCGGTGGTGGTGAAACAGAGGAATTTCTCGGGATAGGTAAACCCGTCGAATTCCAGGCCAAGCCATTTGCGCACGATCGAATTTCCGCCATCCGCGCCGATCAGGTAATCGGCCTTGATCTTGACGATATCGAGCGGCGCCTCGGCAAACACCTCGACCCCGTCGGCATTCTGTTCGAAGCCCACCACGCGGTGATTGAAGAGAACTTCGGTGCCATCGGACTGGCGGACCGCTTCGGACAGCATGCGCGCAAGATGATACTGCTCGCACTGAATGCGGAAGGGAAACGGTGTCACATCGCCAATTTCGGAAAGATCGAAATCGACGATTTCCCCCGTCTGCCGCTCGCGCCAATGATAGATCGGTGCCTTCAAACCCTTGGCAATGAGCTTTTCGGTAATGCCGAATTGATCGAGCATTTCCAGCGTCGGCGGGTGAAAAGTCGAAGCCCGCAGATCGAGCGCGCAGTCCACGCCTGTCTCCAGCAGAATGACATCGATGCCCTGCTCGGCAAGAAGATAGGCCGCTACCGAGCCGACAGGGCCAGCCCCGGCGACCACAACTTGTGTCCTCATCTCGCGCATTTATGCTCACTCCACGCAGGGATTTTGCCGCACCACAGACCTGCTGACGGCGTCCCAACCAAAAATTTCATTCTCGCAACCCGCAATGCCTCGCCAGACGAGATTTCGAATAGTTCGCCTGCCAATTGTCCGTCGCGTGGATACTGCAGGAAGCCAGGCTGCGAGCTTGTCGCCATGCGGATAATTCGCGGACCAAGAGAGATTCGGAAGGACAATCATAATGCCCCTCAATCGCCATCCCCTGCGTGAAATCACGCAGCACGACATCGACACCTACAAACGCGACGGCGCTGTATGCCTGCGCGGTGTGTTCGACAAGGACTGGATTGAGCTGCTCGAACCGATTGCCCGCGAAGTCATTATCGACAAAAAGGATGTCGGCCTGCTGCCCACGATCCCGGGGCGCTACATGGCGCGGCGGATCGAGGAATACCGCAAGTTCGTGTTCGAATCGCCGCTGGGCGAAGCTGCAGGCAAAATCCTCGAATCGCAGGAAGTGCGCTTTTTCTTTGACGAATTTTTCGCCAAGCCCGCACAATCCGATGCCAAGACCCTGTGGCATTGCGACCGCATGGGCTTCCCCGTCTCGGGCAAGACCGTGCCCAGCCTGTGGATCCCGCTGACCCCCATCGTGAAGGCGAACAGCCTCGAAGTGCTCGCCGAAAGCCAGCATGACGATGTACCCTATTGGCTGTTCAGCCCGAATGCGCGCAAGATGATCAAGCCCGACGACCGGGTGCCGCATCCCGATATCGAGCGGTTGCGCGGCGAGCCGGGCAGACGTTTCCTGAGCTGGGACATGGAGCCGGGCGATATGCTGGTGGTGCACCCCTGGGCGCTGCATTACTCGGGCGGCAATCCGACAGACGACTGGCGCATTGCCATTTCGCAGCGCGTCTTTGGCGACGATATCCGCTGGGCCCCGCGCCCCGATTGCCTCAATATCGCGGGCGTTTCCTTCGACGAGATGCTCGATGGTGAAAAGCCTGCCGGCCCGCTCTTTCCATTGCTATGGTCGCAGGACGGGCGCAGTGACGGTGACAGCGAATATCCGCGCGGATTTGCCACCAGCTGGCCCAAGCGCGACATGGGCGGCGTCAACGAATATGACACATTCAAGGATCTGAAGGTCAAGGAGGATGCAGGCGAATTGGGCCGGAAGGTGACCGCTCCTGCGGATTGACCAGATGCACGCTGCTGACATTCTTCGCGCGCGCCTCGCATCGCCCGAACTGGTGATTGCGCCGGGCATTTATGATGCGTTGAGCGCATTCAGGGCGCAGGAGGCAGGTTTTGAGGCGGTGTTCGTCTCGGGCTCGGCGCTTGCTGCAACGCATCTCGCGCGGCCCGATATCGGGCTCCTGTCGCTGGGCGAGATGGCGGGAATAGTCTCACGCATTACCGAGCGCATCACCATTCCCGCGATGATCGATGCCGATCAGGCTTTCGGCAATGCCTTCATGACTGCGCGCACGGTGAAACTGCTCGAACGCGCGGGCGCGGCGGGCATTCAGATCGAGGATCAATGCGAGGTCAAACCCTTCGCCGATCCGCTTTCGCGCCCGCTGATCGCGCCTCAAGCCATGGCTGACAAGATCAAGGCCGCAAAAGACGCAAGCTCAGCCAACACGGTCATCAGCGCGCGCACCGATGTGACCGCAACAGACAGCTTTGCCGCCGCGCTCGACCGCATCGCGCTCTATGACGAGGCAGGCGCGGACATGCTGTTTGTCGAAGGTCTCAAGACCCGCGCGCAGATGGAGCAGCTCGTTTCCGCAGTCGGTGGCAAGAAGCCGCTACTGCACAATCTGCTGCGTGCCGATGACGAGGTGACGAGCGCCGAGGAGGTCGCCACGCTGGGTTACGCCATGGTGCTCTTCCCCGGGGTCGTGCCGGGCGCAATTGGTGCTGCGCTCGACAAGGCCCTCTCCACGCTCGCGGGCGCGCCCGCGCTTGGTACGCAGTCTGGTTCAGCTGTTGATCGCATAGGCGCAAAGGCGTTTCTTGCAGGCGAATGACCGGCAAGATTTGCATTCAAGCAAGCAATTCGGGAGCCGGCCATGAAACTCTTCTATTCCCCGTTTCACACCTTCGTGCACAAGGTTCTGGTGACGGCGCACGAATGCGGCCTGTGGGACGAAATCGACTTTATCGCGACGTTCCCTTTCAAGAACCTCGAAGGCGAGGATCAGGGCGAGGCCTATTCGATCGCGGCCATTAATCCCCTGAGCAAGGTGCCAACGCTGGCAAGCGATGATGGCCAGGTGATCTTCGGCAGCCAGGCGATCTGCGAATATCTCGATGCTAACAGCAAGGGGGCGCGCATGTATCCAGAGGCAGGCCCGGCGCGTTGGGACGCGCTGACCCGCCTCGCGCTGGGCGACACGATTTTCGAAGGCACGGTGCAGATGGTTGCCGAGCAATGGCAAGAGCCGCAGCAATGGAATCCGACCGTTTTCGCGCGGCTGTGGCCCAAGTTCATCCGCTCACTCGACTGGCTCGATGGCGAGGCGCGCAAGGGCTGGAGCGAGTTCGATGTCGGCCATGCCGCGATGTTGCATGCGATCAGCTATCTGGGTTTCCGCGTAGAATTCTATGAGGCGAAAGACCCGCTCTATCCCGATTTCAACTGGCGCGAAGAGCGCCCGGCACTTTCGGACTGGTTCGATGAGGCGATCGAGCGGCCAAGCGTCCGCTCGCACTACAACAAGGATTTCACCGGCGACACGAGCGCCGCCCGTTTGCAGGCCGCCGTTGCTGAAGTTCAGGCAGCGCAAGGAGGAATTGCCGCGTGATCGATTTTTACTACTGGCCGACCCCGAACGGACACAAAATCGCCATCGCGCTCGAGGAGTTCGGGCTCGCGCACGAGATCAAGCCGATCAATATCCTGACCGGCGAGCAGCACGATCCCGCTTTCATCGCGATCAGCCCGAACAACCGCGTGCCCGCGATTGTCGATCACGATGGGCCTGATGGCGAGCCCTTTGCGGTGTTCGAATCAGGCGCGATATTCCTCTATTTTTGCCAGAAAACGGGAAAGTTCTGGCCCGAAAATGCTGCGCAGCAAAGCGTTGTAACACAATGGCTTTTCTTCCAGTGCGCGAATATCGGACCGATGTTCGGGCAGGCGGGCCATTTCCGCGGCTATGCCGATGAGAAAGTACCCTATGCGATTGCTCGCTACAGTGGTGAAGTGCAGAGGCTTTATGGCCTGCTTGACCGGCGGCTGGCGGACAATGAATGGATTGTCGGCGATTTCTATTCGATTGCCGACATGGCCCATTATCCCTGGATGGACAGCCGGCAGCAGGCATTGCACGGCGTGGAGCTGGAGAAATTTCCCAATGTCGCGCGCTGGATTGCGGCGATGGAAGCGCGCCCGGC
>DAIQNS010000177.1:0-5206 GCA_036788315.1 Alteraurantiacibacter sp.
GCGCCGCCGTTCAAGCAGGTCGAATTTGATATCATGTATGGCGAAGGCATTTCCAAGATCGGGGAAATTCTCGATCTTGGCGTGAAGGCCGGCATCGTGGAGAAGTCGGGTAGCTGGTTCAGCTATGACAGTATCCGCATCGGGCAGGGCCGCGAGAATGCCAAGAGCTTCCTCAAGGAAAATTCCGAGCTTTGCGACAAGTTGGAAGCCGCGATCCGCAGCAAAACCGACGAAGTCGCCGAGGAAATGATGACAGGACCGGACGCGGAACCTGAAGACTGATCCTCAAGAGGGCCGATTTTGTGCAAGATACGCCTTGCGCATGTGTTTCTTCAACAAGCGGCCCTGACCAACCGGAGCCGGCGCCAGCGAAGTCAGACCTTGGTCAGAGCTTCGCCGGGGCCGGTTTCTCCGTTTCCAGCTTGGGACAAGCGCGGCGCAATTCTTCCATTGGCCTTGTCGCCCGCGCCAGCAGGCCCTAATTGCCCTTGATGCAATCGACCAACGATATCCGCCGGACCTTTCTCGACCATTTCGCCGCCGCCGATCACGCGGTGGTGCCGTCGGCTCCGCTTGTTCCGTACAACGATCCCACGCTGATGTTCGTAAATGCCGGGATGGTGCCCTTCAAGAACGCCTTCACCGGCCTTGAGACGCCGCCTGCCGCGCGCGCCACATCGAGCCAGAAATGCGTGCGGGCAGGCGGCAAGCACAATGATCTCGACAATGTCGGCTATACCGCGCGCCATCTCACGCTGTTCGAGATGCTCGGCAATTTCAGCTTCGGCGACTATTTCAAGGACCGCGCGATCGAACTCGCCTGGGATCTTGTCACCAAGGGCTATGGCCTCTCGCCCGAGCGGCTCACCGTCACTGTATACCATACCGATGATGAAGCCGCTGCGCTCTGGCGCAAGATTGCCGGGCTGCCCGAGGAACGCATCATCCGCATTGCGACCAAGGACAATTTCTGGGCGATGGGCGCGGATGGCCCGTGCGGACCATGTTCGGAAATCTTCTGGGATCACGGCCCCGATATTGCCGGCGGCCCTCCGGGCTCGCCCGATGAGGATGGCGACCGTTTCGTCGAAATCTGGAACCTGGTGTTCATGCAATATCTGCAGGAGAGCGACGAGATCGTCGGTAACCTGCCGCGTCCGAGCATTGACACCGGAATGGGGCTCGAGCGCATCGCCACAGTGTTGCAGGGCGTCCATTCGGTATTTGAAACCGACACGTTCCGCAATCTCATCGAAGCCAGTGAAGATCTCGTCGGCGCGCGCGCGCAAGGCGAGCAACTGGCCAGTCACCGGGTGATTGCCGACCATTTGCGCTCGACCAGCTTCCTGATTGCCGACGGCGTTCTGCCTTCGAACGAGGGGCGTGGTTACGTGCTGCGACGGATCATGCGTCGTGCGATGCGCCATGCCCATCTGCTCGGGGCGAAGGACCCCCTGATGCATCGCCTGGTGCCCTCGCTGATCACCGAGATGGGGCAAGCCTATCCCGAGCTGACGCGCGCGCAGGCACTTATCACCGAAGTGCTCGAGCGTGAGGAAACGCGCTTTCGCCAGACGCTTGAGAAGGGGCTGCGGCTGCTTGACGAGGAAACAAGCGGACTTGCCGCAGGCGACAATCTGCCCGGCGAAACTGCCTTCAAGCTCTATGACACTTTCGGCTTCCCTTATGATCTGACCGAGGATGCGCTGCGTGCCCGCGATATCGGCGTCGAGCGCGCCGGTTTCGACAGCGCGATGGCGCAGCAGAAGGCCGCCGCGCGCGCCGCATGGAAAGGATCGGGCGCGTCGGCGGACAGCGAGGTCTGGTTCGATATCGCCGAGCGCGAAGGCGCTACCGAATTTACCGGCTATTCCGCGACTTCGGGCGAAGGGCGTGTTGTTGCTCTGGTGGTAGACGGCAAGGAAGTGTCGCGCGCCGATGCCGGGCAGGAGGTCACCGTGCTGACCAACCAGACCCCATTCTACGGCGAAAGCGGCGGGCAGGCTGGCGATGCCGGAGTGATTAGCGGCGACCATCGGCTGTCGATCAAGGTCACCGACACATCCAAGCCGCTTGGCCGCCTCCATGCGCATCATGGCCTTATCAAGAGCGGCACGATCAGCCTCGAGGATACGGTGCATCTCCAGGTGGATGCCGAGCGCCGCGATGCCATCCGCGCGAACCATTCGGCAACGCATCTGCTGCACAGGGCCTTGCGCAATCATTTGGGCGACCATGTTTCGCAGAAGGGTTCGCTTGTCGCGCAGGACCGGCTGCGGTTTGACTTCTCGCATCCCAAGGCGCTCACGCCCGGCGAACTTGCGGCGGTCGAAGCCGAAGTGAACGCCGAGATTCGCGCGAATGAAGAGGTCGTCACCCGGCTGATGAGCCCGGACGAGGCTATCGAAGCAGGCGCAACCGCGCTCTTCGGCGAGAAATATGGCGAGGAAGTGCGCGTCCTGTCGATCGGGCGACCCAATTGGAACAGCTCGGGTCAGGTCTATTCGGTGGAACTCTGCGGCGGCACCCATGTGCGCGCGACAGGCGATATTGCCTTGCTGCGCATCGTTTCGGAAAGCGCAGTAAGCTCCGGCGTCCGGCGTATCGAGGCGCTGACCGGCGAGGATGCCCGGCAATGGCTGGTGCGGCGCGAAGAGGCATTGAAGAATGCCGCCTCTGCCTTGAAAACCAATCCCGAAGAGGTCGAGGAACGCGTTGCTGCACTGCTTGATGAGCGCAAGCGGCTCGAAAGGGAACTTTCCGAAGCCAAGCGCGCACTCGCATTGGGCGGTAGCTCGTCAGCCAATAGCGCAAATGCTGTCGAAGATATCGGCGGCATCGCGTTCTCGGGCCAAGTGCTCGAAGGCATGGACCCGCGGGAACTGCGCGGTTTGCTCGACGCCGCCAAGACGCGGATGGGGAGCGGCGTTGCCGCGATCATTGCGCTAAACGAGGGCAAGGCGGCTGTGGCCGCTGCCGTGACCGATGACTTGGTCGGGCAATTCAGCGCCGTCGATCTGGTTCGCGCAGGCGTAGAGGCTGTTGGCGGCAAGGGCGGTGGCGGGCGTCCGGACATGGCGCAAGGCGGCGGCCCCGACGGGGACAAGGCCGATGAAGCAATTGCCGCCATCAGGCAGGTGCTTTCCGCCCTCGGTTAATGCAGGTGCTGGGGGGTTAGTATGCTGACCCCTGAGCCCAATATCACCGGCCTTCGGGTGGGCGGTTTTGCGATGCGCGGCGCCTGTCGCCTTCGCTGCCGCGCGCGACATCTTCCATGTTCTGCTCCTTGCGCCCTTTGTCGTGCGGCGCATCGGCCACATTGGCAGGCTTGAACTTTTCCTTGTTCGAAGTGGGCTCGGCGGGATTTTGCTTATCGCTCATGCGAAGTCTCCTTTGCATATCAACGGACAAGGTGCCGCATTGTATCCCGTGGAGATCACCCTTCCATCGTTGACGTGCGCAGCTTTGGCTTGTTCTCCAGCGCGCCCTCACGCTGAATATGCTCGCGAAACTCGTCGCGCTTTTCATGGATCGAGGCGATCACCGGACCCATGGGCACGCCAAGATCGACCAGCACGGCTTCGGACAATTGCAGCGAGCTTTCCAGCGTCTCGGGCACGGCATGGCTCCCGCCGCTGCGGTAGAGTTCGGCGGCGTGGAAGCTGTCGCGCGCGCGGGCGATGATCGGCAATTCGGGATAGGTGGCGCGCAATTTGCGCACGATCCGCCGCGCCAGAATGTGTTCATCCATCGTCAGGATTACTGCCGGCGCATTGGCAATGCCCAGCTTGTCGAGCGCATCATCGCGCGTCGCATTGCCGAACACCGCGTGATATCCTTCGCGGCGTGCGCTCTCGACCAGATCGGGATTGGCATCGATTGCGACATAGGGCTTGTCGTGCTTGTCGAGCATCTCGGCGACAAGCTTTCCAACGCGGCCAAAGCCGACGATGATCACGCGGGGAGCAGAAGGTTCGCCATCGTCATCGGAAATGCTGACACCCGGTTCGACCTGCCTTGCAATCAGTTTGCCCAGTGGCGCAAGGAGCGGCGTGACGATTAGCCCGATCGCGGTGACGATCTGCCAGAATTGCGCAGTGCCGGGCTGGATCAGCATCGCGCTGGTGGCGGCGGCGAGGACGATCAGAGTTGCCTCGGATGGACTTGCCATCAATATACCAGTCTCAGTCGCGGTGGCTCGGCGAGCTCCCATCAGCCGCAGCAGAACGCCTGTCACCACGGCCTTAAGGCAGAGTACGCCAATGACCGCGCCAAGGACGGTCCAGAGATTGGCCCAGATGGTGGCGATGTCGATACCCATGCCGATGGTGATCATGAAAATGCCGAGCGCGAGCCCCTTGAAAGGCTCCATGATCGCCTCGACCTCGCTGGTATATTCTGTCTCCGCAATCAGTAGCCCGGCGATCAGCGCGCCCACAATGGGTGAGAGGCCAACAAGTCCCGTCGCGAGGCTTGCGCCGATGACCACGAGCAGGCTGGCGGAGAGAAACAGCTCAGGGCTTTTGGTGCGGGCGGCCAGCGCGAACAGACGCGGCAGGAGTAGCCGCCCGCCAATCATCATGACGGCAATGACCAGAAGGCCCTGCCACAAGGTCGTGAAAATGCCCGAAAAGCCATCGCTTCCGGCATAGGGGGCGAGGGCGCCGAGGAGAAAGATCACCGGAACGAGCATGATGTCTTCGAATAACAACATCGCCAGCGCGGCGCGGCCCACCGGTGTATTTGTGCCTGATATCGGCAACACCAGTGCAGTGGAAGAAAAGGCGAGGGCAAAACCAAGTGCGATTGCGCCAGCCCAGTATTGCCCCATCATTGCAAGAAAAGCGGCAAGCAGCGAGCCGATGACGAGCAGTTCAAGCGCGCCAAGCCCGAACACAAGCCTTCTGAGCTGCCACAGGCGATTGAAACTCAACTCCAGCCCGATCGCGAAAAGCAGCAGAATAATGCCGAACTCGGCAAAGGGTTCGAGCCGCTCGGGATCGGTGATCGTGACATGTTCGAGCAGCGGCACTTCATAGATCATGCGGCCAAGGCCATAGGGCCCGACGAGCAAGCCCACGAAAATGAAGCCGATGATCGGCGTGACCCGAAACCGTGCAAACAGCGGAATGACAATTCCCGCCGCGCCCAGGATAACGAGTGCATCCTTCATGAAGGGGGGAATTTCGTGGCCGTGCATCGCGCT
>DAIQNS010000178.1:0-5136 GCA_036788315.1 Alteraurantiacibacter sp.
TCGCCCAGAAACACCGCTAGCGCGCCGTCGATTTCGATGGCACTGCCATGCAGCACCAGTGAGCCCTGCTCGGCAACAATGCGCGGAGCAACATGATCATACATCAGGTGATCAAGATCGGCCGGAGTGGCGCGGGGCGCGACGTCGAAAATCGTAATCTTGCTGTGTGCAGGCGCCACCAGAAACTGCGCAAGATTATCGAACGTCAGAAGAAACTCGCCTGACGCCGCCGCAGCGCATGACGGAAAACCATTACCGACCTGTTTGTCAAACCAACACGCATCGAACCCGGGAGGATTCATAGACCCGAGGCATACAATAGACCACCCATCCAACGAAGCAGCACAAGCGAGCTTCGGTGACATGCGAACTTTCCTTTTTACGACTTCAGTCGTCGAAACTCCGCACAATCAACAGGCATGTGACCTACGGGACCCAACATACGTAGGTCGGTGAAGCTTACAGCTTGCGGGCTGCCTTAGCCATCGGGCCCTGATTCGGGCCTTCGTTGAGATCACCGCTGCCCGCGGCAGTTAGCCTTGAAAAGCCACCATAAATTGCCAAGGTGGGACGCTGATATTGGGCCTTGGAGCCGTTAATCGTCACAGTTGCCATCATAGATTCCCCGTCAACGCGCCATGGTTGCGATATTTATTAGCCAGGCGGCTGCATAGCGCAGCGATAGCAGTCTCGCAACTGCGGAATCCCAAACAAAGCCATTACGGCCGGATTCTAATGCTTTCGTTATAACATCATCAGAAATGTATGGATTCAGAATGGCGAGATCCGATTTTGCAAGTGATTGGATTTCGGCGCGCCACAGGGCATCGTGGAACAGCCCACCGAGGTGTTCCTTGCCCAGCCGCCAGCGCACATCATCGGGCAGCAGACCGTCATTTGCCCGGCGCAGGATGATCTTGGGCCAGCCATCATGCTGGAATTGTTCCGGGGGCAGCCTGGCGCAGAATTCAAGCAGCGCAACATCCGTAAAGGGATCGCGCGGTTCGATTGCCGTGGCAGAAGCGATCCGATCATACCGTTCGCGCCCGGAGGTGAGATAGGGATGGGGCAACCGCAGCACGTGGCTGTCTGCGCTGCCGAGGGCATAGGGTGCAATATGGGCTGCATTGGTACTGCGACGCCCATCCAGATCAATCCGGGCGGCAAATTCCGGCGAAAGCAGCGTCGACGGCGGCGATGCAGGGTGCAGTCGCTCCAACAGGCCGCGCCGGGCTGCTCGCAGCGGGAAGGGCATGATGACCCGGCCAAGTGCGCGCGCAAAATTTTCTGCCGCGCCCGGCTGCGGCCCCCAAAAGCGTTCATGCCCGCAGGCCTCGCGCCAGGCGCGCAAGGGGCGGCCATGGTTGAGGTGCCACCAAACCATATTGTGCACCGGGGCCAGTGTCATATCGCCGCCGCCGCCATCCAGCACCACCTTGTGCCCCGCATGTTGCGCGGCGACATAGATCATGCGCAGCAGAGTCATATTGGTGTCGAATGGCTCGCTCGCTGCCAGCGAAAGCCGCATCAGTTCCTGCCGCATACCGTCCAGATCATCGAGGGTGAGCGAGCTTGGCGCAATATGATCCATCCCCTGAGCTGATGTGATAGCTGCGGTTTCGATGCATTTCGGATCGCTGGATACTGCCGAAAAGGTCTGCAATGCGGGGCGCCCCGCTTGTTTCAAAAGGTGCGCGGCCATGGCGGCCACCGCGCCTGAATCCATTCCCCCCGAAAGCATCGCGGCCACCGGCCCGGGCGATCGCAGACGCATGGCGACCGCGCGGCTGAACACTTCGCGGAAAGCCTCGGCAAATTCGCGATCATCGGCCAGTTTCAGCGCAGGCTGCGCCGCCAATTGCCAATAGCGCCATATCTTCAGCTGATCTGCCGTCACCATCATCGCATGGGCAGGCGGCAGTCGGTACAGATCAAGGAAGAAAGTCGAGGTAAGGTCAAAAGCTTCTAGATTCTCGAAATAATCGGCCAGCCGCCCCTCATTGAGGCGGTGCGGGATCGCTTCGTGGCGCAGCAGGGCGTGCGGTTCGCTCGCCATTGCAAACAGCTTGCCCGGCGCATGGTGATAGACCAGCGGGCGCATCCCGATCTGATCGCGCGCGCAGAACATCTGTCGACGGCGCGGATCCCAGATCGCAAAAGCAAAATCGCCGCGCAAATAATCAAGGCACGCCGTGCCCCAGGCAAGATAGGCAAGCAGCACTAGTTGGCCATCGCCAATCGCACCGGCCGCAGCACCAGGGCCAAGCGCCGCGAGCAAATCATCGCGATTATCCAGCCGGATATCGGCACTGATCATGCAGCCGGTTGGCAGGTGTGTGAAGGGCATGGGCTCTGCCAGCGCCTCGGGCGTAGTCGCCAGCAAGGCATGGCCGAGTGCCACCGGCCCTGCAGCCGACAGATTGCTGCGATCAGGCCCGCGCCTTTCCAGCGCGGCCAAGACGGGGGCGAGTTCGTGCTGGCCCGTTGGCGCGCCATTGCATTGGAAGATCGCGCAGATCCCGCTCATCGGGCAGTGCTCCGGCGGATCATCCTTGCGCCGCACGTGCGCCCGCACCAGCCGGGGAAAGCGCGAATATCTGGAGCGCCAGCGCAAGGCTGGCAAGGCGATGTGTGATGATGATCACGGTGCGATCCATCAGCGATTGAATGCAGGATTCAGCAGAGCCTGCCTCGCCTTCGAGATCATGCATGATGTCGGGTCGGCCTTTCGGCCATGACACTACCTTGTTTGGCTCGCCTATCCAGACCGTCCAAATTGCATCGGAGCAATGGCGAGATTGTTCATGATTCATGAAAATTGCTACCTTGCGAACATTACGGCTTTTCGTTGCTCCAGCCTATAATTGCAACGCTCGTCACTCCTTGTTTGACACGATCTTCGCTATTCTGCCCCGCGCGACCTCAATGATGCGGTCGGCCAAATCGAGGGTAGCGGGTCTGTGAGTGATCAATATCACCGTGCGTCCGACGAAAGCGCCCTTGCAGACCTCAACGAAATCCGCCTCCGCCTCCAAGTCATACATCGAAGTTGCCTCGTCGAGTATAATGACGGGCGGATCGGTCAGTACTGCCCGGGCAAGCGCAACGCGTTGTCGCTGCCCTCCCGACAGCTTGACTCCATGATCCCCGATTTCGGTATCCAAACCAGCTGGAAGTGCGTCGATGAAACCGCTCGCCTGCGCCAGCTCTGCCGCCTGCACGACCTGCGTATCGCTTACTTCCTCTCTCCCGAATATAATGTTGTCGCGGACCGTGGCGTTAAACAGCAGAGGCCTTTGCGGGACATAGCCGATCAGGGAGCGGAAGTGGCCTAGCTCGAGTGTATCGGTGTTGATCCCGTCGAGGGTAATCACGCCTTTCTGAGGCTCGTAGAAGCGCAGGATCAAGTTGACGATTGTCGATTTGCCCGCGCCGTTTTCACCGGTCAGGGCAACGATCTCACCAGGCTCAATATAGAGGTCGATGTCGGTGAGTGTGCCTGATCGGCCCGAATAAGCGAACGATACTGCGCGCAAAGTTATTGCACCGCGGACGTCTTTGAGCCGCCCGCTGGCCGCGTAACCCCGCTCTGCCGGTTCGGCGAGCACGCGCTGCAAGCGTGCCAACGTGCCCTTGGTGGTCTGAAGCTGGCCGTAGAGATTGGCGATGCTTCCGACCGGGCGAGTAAGCAAGGCGGCGTAAAGCAGGAAGCTGAACAACTCCGCTGGGCTCTTGCTGTTGTCGTCGATGCTTTGGCCCGCGACCATAACCAAGACGATCGCGGCAACTGCCGTGACAAGACTTAGGGACGGCCCAAGCGCAGCATTGATTTGGGCCTCACGGTAAGACAGGCTGCGAGCCTGCTCTAGGCAAGCACTGTAATGGGCCAAGCGCATTTCTTCGCGCGCGAAGGCTTTGGTCGCAGGCAGAATGGCCAGATCCTGCTCGGCGACGGCGTAAATGGCCGCCTCGGCTTCTTGGCGGCGCACCGCAAGGCTTCGCAGACGCCGACCGATCAATTTGAGCGTAATGTAATAGGCCGGCACAAGCAGCGGCAGGGCGAGCGCGATCAGCGGATCAATTGCCAACAAAATGAGAGCTGCGCCAATAGCAGTCAGGATCGCACCTGGAACTCCGGTCAGCGTGCCAGAGAGAAAGGAACTGAGGCGCGACACTTCCCAAGTCATGACGGCAAGAAGATCGCCCTGCCGGCTTTGGTCGAAGAAAGTGAGTGGGAGCCGCTGGATACGGGCATAGACGTGTTGGCGAAGGTCGGCCTCGATGCGTGCCGACACCGCACCCGAGAACATTCCTGAGAGAACCGAAATGACCGTGAGTACGACGAGGACGAACAACAGCAAGATAGCCACACTGACGATATCAATCGCCCGCTCGCCCAAAATGCCGCCAAGCAGCTGTCCGGCGAGCCAGGGAACAACAAGGCTGGCAGCCGAGCTGGCCAAGGACAGCGCCATCAATGCCAGAAGACGCCTGCGATAGGGCCGCGCATAGGAAAGGAGGGCGCTCAAGCGCACTAGACCGCCTTTCCTGAAGTCGCGCGTACCAGGGCTCGTGCGATACGGTGAAGGTAGAGCGTCCAGAGCGGTGAGGCTGAGCGTTCAGGATACTTTGCGCGCATGTGGTCAGCGGCCGGAAAGGCCCGCGCCAAAATGTAGACGATGCGTCCCCTTAGGCCGGGGGTAGCTTTGAAATCGCTGATGCCGCGCACGAGGAGATTTTGTGCGGTGAGAAAGCGCGTGGCGGGAGTATCCGCGGGGGCCTCATGGAGGGACTGGAGGATTTCGCCGGGTATAGGCGTCCCGAAATGCGACTGCCCAAACAGCAGCGCGTCGTGCACGACGGCCCCAATCCCCGTCGAAATTGCGCGGCGCGCAAGCTCGTGCCACTCCGGCGGCGACAGGTCACGGGCGAGCAGATCCATGTCGATCGCCCAACCAAGCCGGTTGGGATCGTATTCAAGGCGATCAATCGAGAAGTAGCCGCTTTGAACGTGCACAGCGCGGTTCACTGCACGGTGGATCAGCGCGGTGATGGGCTCTGCACAAGCGGCGTGCGGGGACAGCTTTGACAAGGGGCGTGTCGCAGCGAGCACGAATTCTGCGTCGAGCACGGGTC
>DAIQNS010000179.1:0-5125 GCA_036788315.1 Alteraurantiacibacter sp.
GATCGGCGGCTTCAGTCTGCGAGCAGACCGCATGCCGCACGCAAACGGGCTTCGCGATGTGCCGTCACAGCCGCCTTATTGCAAGGGGACTGCGCGTTCATCCTGTCGAAGGCTTTGGCATGCGATGAAATCCTTGCCGTGAGATCAAGCTCTTGGCAGGCTCGTTCATACGCGCTGCTAACCCCCTCAGGGGTAACCGCAGTGTGGTTGCCAGCGAAACTGCAGATGCCTAAAGCCAAGGCGACACGCGCAGCCTGCCGCTTGCAGGGTAAGGAAGAGGGGTGTGGTGATGATGCGCGTATCGAAAATTGGCGGTCCGCTGGCGGCCCTGGCGCTGCTCTCTTCGTGCGGGGGCGGAGGCGGCGGCGGGGGAAGCGCGCCATCGCGCCCCATTGCCGGAACGCCCACGCCCAGCCCGACCGCCACCAGCACGGCCTGTTCGCTTGCGGCACGCCAGCAATTCGTGCGCGAAACTTTCAACGAATGGTACCTCTTCCCCGAGCTGCTCAATATCAATGCAAACCCTGCAAGCTTCAGCGATTTGCAGGATTACATCGACGCGCTCGTCGCGCCCGCGCGCGCAGCCTCACGTGACCGCTTCTTCAGTTTCGTGACGTCGATTGCCGAGGAAAATGCCTTTTCGAGCAGCGGGGCCAGCGCTGGCTTCGGCTTCCGTCTGTTCTACGATACCGCGCGCCGCCGCACTTTTGTTGTGGACAGCTTCGAAGGCGCCAGCGCGCTGGCGGCCAATATCGACCGCGGGAGCGAAATTCTTGCGATAGGGACAAGCTCCAACACGCTTGTCACCGTCAACTCGCTGATGGCGGCGCAAGGCGCGTTCGGCGTGTTCAATGCCCTTGGCCCGGATACGCCGGGCACTATACGTGTCTTGCGCGTGCGCGATCAGAGCGGCATCGAGCGCGAAGTTTCGCTGACCAAGACGAATTTTGCGCTCGATCCGGTGTCCGACCGGTTCGGCACCAAAATCATCGAGGATAACGGCAAGCGCGTCGGCTATCTCAATTTGCGCACTTTCATTGCTGCGGGCGATGATGATCTGCGCGAAGCCTACGATCTGTTCCGCCGCGAAGGCATTACCGAGCTGATTGTGGATTTTCGGTATAATGGCGGCGGATCGCTCACCACAGCGGAACTGATGGCCGATCTGATGGCCCGCAATCTGGGCGGGCGCCTGTTCGAGCGGATTGCCTTCCGGCCATCCAAGAGCCAGTTCAACGAGGAGTACAATTTCCTCGTGCGCCCGCAATCCATGGCGCCCACCAAAATCGCCTTCATCGGAACCGGGTCAACCGCTTCTGCCAGCGAGCTGATCATCAACGGCATGCAGCCTTACGTTCCCGATATTGCGCTGATCGGCTCAAACACCTTTGGCAAACCTGTAGGACAGTCAGCATTCGACCTACCCGCCTGCGATGACCGGCTGCGCGTGGTCACGCTGAAGATCGAGAACGCGCTGGGTCAGGGCGAGTACTTCAACGGTCTGGCCGCTACTGTCCCGGCGAGCTGCCGCGCGAGCGACGATCTCGCCTTTCCGCTTGGCGATGCCCGCGAAGATATGGTCGCCACCGCGCTGGATTTCCTTGCAGGCCGCCCCTGCACGGCGATTGCGGGGACCACCGCGTCAACACAGCGCACCGGGGAACGCGGACTGCTCGAAGCGCCGGTGCAGCAGCGCAGCGTAGCCCAACATGAAGTGCCCGGACTGTTCTAGGCGTTCTTAGGGCATTGGCCCCAGATCGTCCTCGTCGCGCCAGGCGCAGCCCGCAAACAGGCTTTCGCCAATCGTGACTGTTGCGACAAACGGATAGGTGCGGTCGCTCATCCCGTCCGAACAATCGCCCGGCGTGATCGCGATAGTGAAATCCTCGCCATCAAGCGCGCCTGTATACGAAAGCCCGCCGCGCCCCGCGAACCGTTCAACCGTGATGCGCGTGCCATCGATATTCTGCGGCGTTGACCAGACAAGCTCTTCTCCGGCCACTTCGCCGCCCCAGAACGGCTCTGTTCCGGCAAAGCGGATGACCGCATCCTCGGCAATGCCGTCGAAGGCCTGCGTATCCGCGGCATTGCCGGGAACATTGTCCGCACCCTCGCCCGACTGGCAAGCAGCGAGCAAGAGCGCGGGTATCAAGACAATCGTGATGCGCATATCCGCTCCGCTTTCCGGGTCAGGCCACAAAGTTAGATCAGCGCGCGGCGGTTTGCACCTGTTCTTTTAACCAAGAATCCCCAACAGCAAGGTCATGCCGCCCAGCGCAAAGGACAGGATAGTGCGAAGGCTCATCCACCACGGCGGCACCAATGCGCCAAGCTTGCGGTCGACCAGCGCGCTGGCCGCAATCATCGCGCCAAGCATGATGAGCGAGGGGCCGGGCCACGCGAGCCCGAAAACCCACGGCGCGTAGGTGGCAAGAGCCAGGAGGCTCGGGGTGACAGCCGCGCCCCACAGCCAGCGGGGCACCCGCTCGCCGCGCGCCTGTGCTGCTGCAGCAATGCCCCACCACATTCCGCCCAGAAAGCTGAAAATAAGCGCGGCATAGCCCCAGCCAAACGCCAGCGCGGTCCAGACGAACTCCGGCGGCCCGGCGATGACGGCGAGCAGACAGGCAAGCTGCGGCAGCAATCCGGCAAGACCCAACCAGCGCGGCAAAGACGACATTTGCATCATCGCAATGCGCTTATCCCAAGCGCCGGAGCGCGGCAGCAGGGGCTTTGGGCGGTAATGGCGCCAATTCCTACAATGGACACCCTGGACACAGTCCTGAAAAGGAAAACGCTCCCCTTCAGACAGGCAGTTTCAGAAAGCGAAGAGCAAGGTGCAGGAGCGGTCATGACATCCGCGCCCTGCCCCTGCCAATGCCCTGTAGGACAGGCCTAGATCACCTTGTCGGGCGAGGGTTCGTGGCGGCTTCTTTCGGCTTTGCCGAAATGCCGCTCGAGCCGCTCGACAAGCTTGTTTGCGGCAATCCGCGCCGCAGCATCGACATCGCCAGCCTTGCCGGTCACGCCGATCGGCTTCTCGCCGCGAATGCGCGCCTCGATCATGCAATGCTTGTCCGCTTCTCCGCCCTTGTGCGAATTTTCATCGGACACATGCACTTCGAGCCGGGTAAGCCGTTCCTCAAAACGCGCGAGACGATGACGCAAATGTTCCTCGATGCGCTCGGCAACATTGGCTGTGCCCATGACGGAACTGTCGGAGTTGAACTGGACCTGCATTGGAAGGCTCCTCTTCTGATTGTACCCCTCTGGATATGGGAAGCCGGGGAGACTATTCCAGCAAAAAGGGGCGAACCCGGCCCGGATCCGCCCCTTTTCGTCGAGCCTTCGCAAAGGCTTGCAGGTTACATTGGCATGAGAACGGTATCGATGACGTGGATGAGGCCATTGGAGGCGTCGATGTCGGTCGCGGTGACGGTTGCCGTGCCGCCCACGGCGTCGGTCAGCATGACCGAGCCATCAACCAGCGTCGCGGTCAAATTGGTGCCGTTGACAGTCTGCACCATATAGCCCTCATCGCCGGCACCCTCGATCGCCGCAATCAGCGTTGCGGCATCAACTTCGCCGGCCACCACATGATAGGTCAGGATGCTGCCGAGAGTTTCTGCATCATTGGCAACAAGATTGTCGACCACGCCGTCGGGCAATTTGTCGAAAGCGGCATTGGTCGGCGCAAACACGGTAAACGGCCCGACACCGGAGAGCGTCGTGGCCAGATCAGCAGCAGTCACCGCTGCGACCAGCGTACTGAAATCATCATTGCCCGAAGCCACATCGACAATTGTGCCGGGCAAATCGGCCTCAGCCATGGCGGCTTCATCGCCCATCATCTCGTTTGCAGGCTCTTCGGCCGCTTCGGCGCAAGCCGATAGCACCAGCGAAGAACTCAAAAGCAGCGATGCATAAATTGCTTTTCTCATATCCAAATACCTTTCGCAGCCCCGTCCAAACATATTTACTCATTAAATATATGGTGTTCGTTCTGCCTGCTTTCGATACGGACAAAAGACGGGGCCTGCGCGCCAAGGAAGCGATTGACGCAGCAATTGGCGCAAGCGATAGCGGGCTGGACGCACGGGGTGTAGCCGCTTAGCCTTCTTCCATGCCCGATAGCGCCCCCATCACCATTCTCGTCGATGCCGATGCCTGCCCGGTCAAAGACGAGATTTACCGCGTCGCCGAGCGCTACAAAGCTCATGTCTGCGTCGTAAGCAATTCCGCCTTCCGCGTGCCGGTGAGCGAGCGCGTGCGCCGCGTGGTGGTGAGCGATGGCTTTGACGCGGCAGATGACTGGATTGCGCAGAACGCAGGACCACGCACGGTCGCGATAACGGCCGACATCCTGCTGGCCCAACGCTGTCTGAAGGCAGGTGCGAAGGCGCTGGCGCATGACGGGCGCGAATTCGATGCAGCCTCGATTGGCAGCGCAATTGCAACGCGCGCGATAATGGTGGATCTGCGCGCCGGAATGGACGGCCCCGGTGGCGGGCCGGCACCCTTCGGCAAGGCGGATCGTTCACGATTTCTGCAGGGGCTCGACAGGATCATGACAGAACTGGGCTGAGCCGCGCGGCTCACTTGGAGGAGAGGAGAATTATGCGCGCTCCACTTTATGCTAGGCTGGAGAAAGAACCTTATTGACGGAGCCTTGCCATGCGAATTCGCACCACATTGATTGCAACCGGTCTGCTTGCCGCAAGCTTGGGCGGCCTGGCGGCTTGCTCGCCTGCTGACGATGGGCCGGACAGTGCCATGCTGGCTGATGGCCCCGAGGCGCAGATAAGTGAGATGAAAGCCGCCGAAATTCCCGAGGCCGTGCGCAGCGTGGCGCTCGCGACGATCCCCGGCATGAGCATTACGGAGGCCACCCGCAAGGAGCGTGAGGGCATGGTGTTCTATGATGTGGAAGGCACGCGCCCTGACGGCAGTGAGGTGGAACTCGACATGCTCGAAGAAGGCGGCACCTACCGCGTGGTCGAGATACAACGCGATCTGGCGTGGGAGGAGGTGCCCGCCAATGTGCGCACAGCGTTCGCCGAGAGGCCCGGCAGTTTCGATCCCGTGCGCGTGATCGGCGTTATGCAAGAAGACGGGACGGTGCTTT
>DAIQNS010000180.1:0-5041 GCA_036788315.1 Alteraurantiacibacter sp.
CCCATGTTCAAGGAAGCGATAATGCGAAAGCGTGCCCGCCTTCACCAGATGGATCGTCATCGAGCGCACGAAAATTGCGCCCACTGACAAGCCGAGCGCAATGACGATCATATTGTTCGACAACGCAAAAGCACCGATCACCCCGTCAAAACTGAAGGAGGCATCGAGCACTTCGAGATACATGAAGCCGCCAAGGCCCGAGCGCACAATCTCGCCCATGGCCTTCTTCTTCGCTTCGCGGGCGGCGATCAGGCTGCCCAACGCGTGCACGCCGATAAAGGCGAGCAAGCCGAAGATCCCGGCGGTGAGGAAAGTGACAGCATCGCCCTGCGGCAGGACGCCTGCGATGAGTACGATGATCAACAGGCAAATGCCAAGTTCGACGGCAGGCACGCTCGAAAGGCGGGAAATCTGCTTTTCGATGACCCCGATCCAGTGAACGTCCTTCTCGCCGTCGAAGAAGAATGTGAGGCCCACCATGGCAAGAAAAGCGCCGCCAAATCCGGCAATGCCGATATGCGCGCTTTGCACGATCCGCTCATATTCCAGCGGATTATTGAGCGAGAGATTGATGGCATCAAGCGGCCCCAGATTGGCCGCAATCGCCACGATCGCGAGCGGGAACACGATGCGCATTCCGAACACCGCGATCAATATGCCCCAAGTCAGGAAACGTTGCTGCCAGACCGGATCCATTTCGCGCAGCACAGTGGCATTCACCACGGCGTTGTCGAAGCTCAGAGAAACCTCGAGGATCGACAGCACGATTACGATCCACAAGAGGCTGAGCGTAGCGGAAAGCGACCCTGTGCTGGCCCAGCCATACCATGCGGCAAGGCCGAAACAGACAGCGGTGAAGGCAAGAGAAAAAGTGTAGTGGCGCAGCAATGTGGCCATGGAGGAAGTCGCCTTGATTTAACGGATCATTTGGGCTGGTAAGTTTGCTCATCGCCGGGGAAGCTGCGCTCGCGCACTTCCGCAGCATAGATGCCTGCCGTTTCGGCGATTATGCTCGCAATGTCATTATACTTTTTGACAAATCGCGGTACGCGCTCGAACATGCCGAGCATGTCTTCGGTAACGAGCACCTGACCGTCGCACTGCGCCGATGCCCCGATGCCGATAGTCGGGCAAGCGACAGCCTGCGTCGCGGCGATGGCAATGGGCTCGACGACCCCTTCGATGACGATGGCGAAAGCTCCCGCTTCCTCGAGCGCCTTCGCATCGCCCACGATCTTGTCCGCTTCAGCCTCGCTGCGCCCGCGCGCCATGTAGCCGCCGAGCACATTGACCGCTTGCGGGGTGAGCCCGACATGGCCCATCACCGGTATCCCGCGGGCGGTAAGAAAGGCGACCGTTTCGGCCATGGCTTCGCCGCCTTCCAGCTTGACCGCCGCCGCGCCGCTTTCCTTGAGGAGGCGCGCCGCGCTTTCGAACGCTTTATCGGGCGAAGCTTCGTAAGCGCCAAACGGCATGTCGACCACCACCACGCTGTGATAACTGCCGCGCACCACGGCGGCGGCGTGATTGCACATCATTTCCATCGTCACAGGTACCGTCGAAGGTAGGCCATAGATCACCTGGCCGAGCGAATCCCCGACCAGCAGAATATCGCAATGCGGATCGAGCAATTGCGCCTGGCGCGCAGTGTAGGCGGTGAGCATCACGATGGGCTCTGCCGTCACGCCGTCGACCTTTCGCGAGCGGATGCGCGGCACGGTGAGGCGCTTCATCGGCGCAGGCGTGGGATTGGCGCGCGAAGTCGAAGTGTCGAGGATAAAGCTGGTGGACATGCCCCCTTCTAGCACTTCCGGCCCTCGACGCGAGGGGCATTTATCGGCATCATGATTGCGCGGCAGACACGAAAGGACATTAAGGACAGATGGCATTGACCCAATCGGGATCGGCAAGGGATGGATGGTCCTCGCGCAGCGCATTCATTTTCGCGGCAATCGGTTCTGCGGTGGGGCTGGGCAATCTGGTGCGCTTTCCCGCCGAAGCGGGCGCAAATGGGGGCGGGGCTTTTGTCCTGTTCTACATCTTGTGCATTTTCCTGATCGGCTTGCCGATCCTTCTTTCCGAAACGCTGATCGGCCGCCACGGGCAATCTTCCGCGCCTGAGAGTTACCGCAGGGTTGCAGAAGCTTCGAGAGCTTCTCCAAAGTGGGAATGGGTGGCCGGGCTCGGCGTGCTTTCAGCCTTTCTTATCCTCGCTTTCTACTGCGTGATCGGGGGCTGGGTGCTGTATTATATCGGCATCTTCCTGCAGGATCTGTTCACCAGCGGGCTTGTCGGCGGCGCCTTTGCCGGAACCGCGCCCGAGGCGGTGGAGGAATTGTTCCCCGCCTTGATTAGCAATGGCGTGCTGGCTTCGGGCCTGACGATTGCCTTCATGGCGATTACGCTGTTCTTCGTGGCGCGCGGCGTTACGCGCGGGATCGAACTCGTAGCGGTCTATCTCATGCCCGCTTTCTTCATCCTGCTGATCGTGATCACTGCCTATAGCGCGTTTGGCGGCGAATTCGGGCAGTCGCTGAGCTATCTGTTCACTTTCGAGCCTGCCAAGCTCACCGGGCCGGTGATGCTGGCCGCAGTCGGACAGGCGTTCTTCTCACTCTCGCTCGGCGTGGCAGGCATGGTGACCTACGGCGCCTATGTCGGGCGGCATGTGAACCTAGCGGGCACATCCTCGATCATTGCCGCGGCAGACACCTCGGTGGCGCTGATCGCGGGACTGTGCATCTTCCCGATCGTGTTTGCCGCTGGCCTTGCGCCCAACGGCGGTCTTGGCTTGATGTTCCAGACCTTGCCGCATGCCTTTCAGGAAATGCCGGTCGGGTCGCTGATTGGCCTCGCTTTCTTCATCATGGTCGGGTTTGCCGCGCTGACGAGTTCGGTGGCGCTGCTCGAAGTGCCGACGGCCTGGATGATGGACCGCTTTCGCTTTGCCCGGCCCGTGGCGGCGATCATGGTGTGCCTGCTTGCTGCCGTTCTTGGCGTGCTTTCGGCGCTTTCCTTTGGCCCTATGGCGAGCTTTCACCCGCTAGCCTTCGTGCCAATGTTCGAAGGCATGGGCATGCTCGACAGCCTCGATACGCTCACCTCGCGCCTCACCATGCCGATTGGCGCCTTGCTGACGGCGATTTTCGTGGGCTGGATTGCGGAGCGGCGTCTCGTCGACAGCGAGAATGGCCTGCGCGGTCCGCTCGCCGGGCTTTGGCGTTTTCTGGTGCGCTGGCTGTGCCCGGCGGCGCTGCTGGCGATCCTGGTGGCAGGGATATTCCCGAGTTTGCTGCCGCAATAGCAACGGCCGCCACCTTTGCGGATGACGGCCGTTTTCGTACTGTTCTGTTTGCGCGCTAGAGCAGCGTTTCGGTGTGCTCCTGCTTGGCATCCTCGCGTGTATCGAAGCCCATGAGCATCTTCATGTTGTCGACAAAGCCCATGTCGCTGTTCCAGATTTCCGCCATGCCCAATTCCATGCGCAACATCATCAGATTGGGATCGTCCTTGCCACCGGGGAACCACGCCTCGATCGTGCTGCTCCACTGTTTATCAAGGCGGGCGCGGCTTTGCTCCTCGAAGATAAATCCGGAAAAGCGGGCGAAGATCTGGTGGCCCTTGCCGATAAATGTGGCGGTGGCCGGGCCCATCTGGGCGAGGCAATGATCCTTGGTGGTGAAGAACCAGATCCTGTTGTCCGCATCCTTGTCGAGCTGCGCGGTCATGGGCACGGCATTCTTGGGCGCCTTATCGAGCTGCAGGAACAGAAACGGGCTATCAGCCAGCGCACTCCAGAATTTGGCCTTGAGTTCTTTATCGGTAGACATTGGATTCTCCTTTGCCTTTGCAACGAAGCGAGCTTCGCCGGGTTCCGCTTGCCAAACAGTCAATATGGAACATATTAAGAACATCTGCATTTGACGCGAACAGGAGAACGATTCGCATGGATATGGCCCGTCTGCCCCGCGCGGCGGAGCTGGCCCGGCTTGGCGCGCGCAATCCGCGTTGGCGCCCAGGGCTCGGCACCGCTTTTTACAGCGAGATTTTCGCCGCTTCACGCGAAGGCAGCGGCGCGGGTGCGGCATTGGCGCTGGCGGGCGATGGCATGCGCCAATTGCGCCGTGACGCAGCGGAAGAGAAGGCGATCTTGTGGGTACAGGACAAGGAGGCGATCCGAAGATCGGGCCGGCCCTATCGTCCGGGTCTGCCAAGGCACTTGCGCGACCGGCTTATCCATGTCGCTGCGCAGAGCGCCGCCGATGCGCTGTTCGCGCTCGAAGAAGGCTTGCGCTGCCGCGATCTGGCCTGCGTGATCGGAGAGCTGGCGGGCAATCCCCGGCAGCTCGACTTTACCGCCAGTCGCCGCCTCAGTCTGGCGACCGAGAAGCACGGCGTGCCTCTGTTTCTGGTGCGGCTCGATGCGCATCCCGAACTCAGTGCGGCGCGCATGCGCTGGCAAATCGCCGCTGCGCCTTCCGCGCCGCCCTTGTGGAACCGCAATGCCCCGGGCCGGACGACATGGCGCGCAGAGTTGTTTCGCGCCCGTGCACATCCCCCCGGAGAATGGATTTTGCGTGATGACGATCCCGTCCTTGCCGCCGAAAGCCCAATGGCCGCAAACCCGGCTGCCGCCGCGCCGGATCATGGCGATCTGGTGCGCGCAACTGGCGCTTGATCGCTGGCGGCATTCCTGTGGCTGCAAGCCCGGTGAGGGGCCAGATGCTGTGCCTTTCGCGCTGATCAGCGAAACCGCGCATGGCCCGCGCATTGCCGCAAGCAATGCCTTGGCCAGAGACGAAGGCGCGCGGGCCGGAATGATGCTCGCCGATGCGCGCACCTTGTGCCCGGCGCTGCAAGTGGCTCCGGGCGATCCGGCAGGCGATCTGGCTTTTCTCGAACGCTTTGCGCTGTGGGCGCAAAGATGGGGGCCGTGGTCGGCGCTCGATGCGCCTGACGGCGTGCTTGTCGATGTGAGCGCGGTGGCGCATCTGTTCGGCGGAGAACGGCGGCTCCTTGCTGATGTCGCTGATCGGTGCAG
>DAIQNS010000181.1:0-5013 GCA_036788315.1 Alteraurantiacibacter sp.
GCGCGCGAAGGGTGAGCGGCAAGTTCAGCGGCAAGCTCAGTGGATGCCTCGTGAAATGGCGGGTGGACAAGAACAATGACGTACACTCCAATCATCCCGGTACGCGATCAGATCGCCAACCATTTGCGGTCCGATATCATCACCGGCGAACTCGCGCCGAACCAGAAGCTCACCGAGGAAGTGCTGGCGCGGCGATTTGGCGTGTCGCGCGGGCGGATCAGGGACGTGTTGCTGGAATTGTCCAAGGAAGGCCTGCTGGTGGCGCGGGCCAACAAGGGCACCTCGGTCAATGCGGTGGCCGCACCCGATTTGCAGGCATTGCTCGTCAAGATGCGCCTTCAGATCGAGAGCTATGCGGTGAAGAAAGTCGTGCGGCAGGCCGAGCCCGAAGCCATAGCCGCATTGCAGGAGGCCTGCCACGCGCTGGCGCTGTGCCTCGACAAGGGCGACTTTGCCGAAGCGACGAGGGCGGATATCAATTTTCACCGTCTGATTGTGGCCGCTGCCGGCGGCGATGATCTGGTGAACCTATGGCAGCCAGTCATCATGCGCATGCGGATGAATTACCAGCGGATCCACTCGGTCGATCAGTTCCTGGGCGAGCACGAGGCCATCCTCAAGGCCATTCGCAAAGGCGACGAGAAAGCCGCGATCGACGCGCTGAAGGCCAATATCCGCTAGCGGTGCCAGAGCGGCTGGGCTGTTAGCGCCGCACCGGCACCGTACCATCGCCGACCACGGCAAAGGCCGACCAATAGAACGGATGCGAGGTATCGGCATCGTCCATCAGGCCAAGCTGTGCGCGGCGCAGGCTTTCGGTCGTGGCAACGCCTTCGCCGCTGTCGAAGAAGGCGGAAATCAGCCTGTTGGTGGCATCGAAATCATCCGGCACTGGCCAATGGCTGGCGACGATCGTCCTTCCGCCTGCGCCGACGAAGGCGCGCACCAGACCATCGAGCGCAAAATCGCCGCCACCGATGACACCGGCTTCCTGCGTGGCAACAAGCCCGCCCACGCTGGCGGTATTGCAGGCCGAGAGGATCACCAGATCAGCATCGAGTTCAAGATCGAAGATCTCGGCGAAAGTGAGCAGGCCATCGCTGTCCCCGTCGCCAAACGAGGTGAGCAGGGCGGGGCGCGGCGGGCACTGTGCCTGCGGCGCGGTGACAAGGCCGTGTGTGGCGAAATGCAGTATGCGATAATCGTCGAGCGCTTCCATCTCTTTGAGCCGCGTATCGGTAAACTCGCTTCCGGTGAGCAGCGTCGACTGCTCACCGTCGCGCGTCAGGATTGCGCCTGCGCGCCGTAATTCGGCATCGAGAATGGGATTGTTCCACGTTGCCGCAGCCCATTGGCAGCGCGCATCCATCGCGCTGCCCGAGCGCACTCCGGAATTCGCGGCTGGTAGAGGAAGCGCGTTGCCAAGGAGCGGCGCATTCTGCCCGAGGCCGAGGTACGCGAGCGACGCATCGGACTGGCGCGCGCCGCGCACATCGCGAAATGCCGAGGGCGAGACGGCCGTGGTCACTTGCATCTGCCGCCCGAGCCAGGCGGTGCCGCGATAATCGAACGCATCGGCATTGCGGTCTGCCGCCATCCGCGATTCATAGCGCTCGACACTGGCATCATCCATGACAAGCAGATTGACCGGCAATTGCAGCATCGCGCCATCGGGCTCGAAGATCAGATGGCTTGCCTGCCGCAACTGGCTTTCGACGGGCGCGAACAATGTCTGGTAAAGTTCGCGCGCGGCGGCGATTTCGAACGGATAGGTAATTGTCTGACCGCCCTGATCGATAGCGATCGAATCGCGCAGCAAAGCGACCTGGCCTTCGATTTGTGCGGCAGGCTTCGGAATCGCAAAAGCGCGGGCGCCCTGCGGCTCGACAAAGATCGCGTATGTCCGCTCGCCGAGCATGGCGAGCTTGTAATACGCCTCGCCCGGAGCGAGTGTGGCCTGCACATCGGCGAGCGTCATGCGGTTGTCGGTGACAGCCCGGTAACGCGGATAGGCCGCCAGCTTGTCCTGCAAGGCAAGCTGCGCGGTGCGCAAGGCTTCAAGCTCGCTGCCGCGTTGTTCGAGCATGGGGCCGTAGTCCACCTCGGGATTGCTCCGGGCATCGATTTCCAGCTGCGCCAGATCGAGCCGCATGCGCTCGATCGAGCGCGTCACATTGAGCGACTGACGAAACAGCTGCGCTGCCTCGTCGCTGCCTCCCGAAAGCTCGCGGGCAAGCACGGCCTGCGTCTGGGCAAGGCCCGGGCGTTGCAACAATTGCGTGGCAGCAAACATACGCGCTGCTGTTTGCGGCGCATCGGGGCGCTCGGCCAGCAGCCGGAAATACGGCGCGAGCAATCGGCGCAGCGAGACAGACGGCCTGCTGTCGCTATCGGCAATCAACCCGTCATAGATCGCCAAGGCTTCATCCTCGCGGCCATTGCGCGCGAGGAAGGCGGCATATTGCGCCCGTGCACTGGCAAGCGCGGGCGTACCGGGATAATAGCTGGTGAGCAGCCCGACCGATTGACCGAGCAAGTCTTCGGCGCTGACAAGGTCGCCTGCGCTCTCGAATGTTTCGGCGCGTTCGCCCATGATCTGCGCGCGCAGCCACAGCACCGAGGCGATCCGCCCCTCGCGCACTTGGACAAGATCGGCATAGGCCTTGTCGAGCAGCAGCGCGGCTTCCTCGCTCCGGCCCAGACCACGTACCGCAGCGGCGCGCACGTAAGCGGCTTGCGCATCGAGCAATTGCGCGCGTTCGAGCGCGGTAAGCTCGCTGCTGGCAGCGGTGATGGCATTGCCTTGCTCGGCTGCCAGACGGGTTGCCAGCGGAGCCGAAATCTCCTGCATGCGCAGGCGGTCGTCAGAAGAGGCCGCGCCGGGAAGGGGGGTATCGAGAATGCTCAGGGCTTCCTCGGGCCGGTCCCTGTTGAGCGCATCGACGGCTTCGAAATTGCGCGCCAGACGGGTGAGGACCGGATCCTCGCCCATGGTTTCGCGCACGGCAATGAAGCCCAGCGCCGCTTGCAGATAATTGCCCAGATTGGATTGCTGTAGCGCGCTGTTAAGCTCGGCTTCGAGCGCGTTATTGCCTTCGAGCGCCAGCGAAGTTGAGGCGAAAAATTCCGCCGCTTCGGCAAAGCTGCCGGCATTGCTGCGGCGGTAGGCTTCCGAAAGCGCTGCGCCTGGCGACATGGCGTCGGCCTGTGCACGGGCAAAGGCAGCCGCGTCTCCGGCCTGCGTGAGCGGGATGTCCACCTCGCCAGCGATCAGACGATCAGCAGCAAGGCTGGCCAGGCCAAGGCGAATGGCATCGCTGTAAATCGCAACGCCGCTGCCCATGTAAGTCATGCCATCCGCTTCGCCCGAGAGGACCAGACTGCGCAGTCCATCTGTGGATGTGCATTCGCGTTGGCGCGCATTGCCGAGGCCGGGAAGCGATCTGCTTTCCGCAGCAGAGCAGTTGAGCGATGCGTGAAGGCCGCTGGCCAGAGCGGCATCGCCAAACACCGCGAGTTCGCCCACAGGCGCGGCGGCATCGCGGCAGATAATGAGATAGCGCCGGTCAAACAAGCCATCGCCTGCTTGCGGGGCAGTGATCTGCGCTTCGCACAGCCCGTTCGAACCGATCGGAAGCGAATCGCGCAGCGCCAGAGGCTCCTGCCAGCCTTGCGCGAGAAGCGGGGCCGGGCTGGCGACGAAGGCGGCGCTGCCCAGCGTGGCAAGCGCGATACCGCGCAATTTGTGCATCAGGCGCAGCATTTGCATCGGATGCTCCATCACTTTTCCTCCTCATCGTCATCGCTAGTTCCGATAGCCAGAACGGCGCCATCGCCGCCACTGGTGACCGGGTCGGTGATCAGTTCTTCCGCGGTGATGAGCGGCGTATCGATCAGGCTGGGGAATGATGCGCCAAACAGGGCGTCGCTGTTCACTTCGGCATATTCCGGCTCTTCGGGCACAAGCGGATCATCGAGCAGCACCTTGTTGTTGATCGGCTCCTCGGTTCTTTCCTCATTGCTCGGCGGCGGCGGCGGCGGCGGCGGCGGCGGCGGCGGAGGCGGAGGTGGCGGCGGAGGCGGAGGTGGTGGCGGCGGAGGCGGAGGTGGCGGCGGAGGAGGTGGCGGCGGAGGAGGTGGGGGTGGCGGCGTGCCGCAGCTTGCCGTGTTGATCACACAATCATTCAGTGTGGACTCGCTCGTGAACGGACCGATCAGGCTCGAGCCGCCAACAGCATTGAAGAAGAAATCATTGCCCGTGGTCGTGCCCCCGGACGCTGGATTCGTGCTCTGTCCATAGAGGATCACCTGCAAAGGAGCATTCTGGTTGGGCGTCTGCTCGATGCGCAGTGCGGGGTTCTGCACAAAAATGCCGCCGAACTCGCCGTTCGCTCCGCTGTTGGCGAAAAGCACATATTCCGCAGCGGTGATCCCGACCGTTCCGGCACGGATATAGAAGCTCTGCGCGGAATTTCCGCTGTCATTTGCAAGCAGCGCCGGGATGGTGGGATCGGTGGGGTTGGCGAGGATAATCGCGGCAAGATCACTGATGGCAGCGACCGCCCGCCCGGCGTTCAAATTGAAGATGCCCGTTGGCAACCCGTCTGTATCCAGAATGCTGATCTGACCCACTTCCGTGATCAGCCGGAACGTATCGGCATTCATGGTGAGCGTCTTGGTGCTCGAGACATTGCCGAGCACAACGTTGCCGCTGACCGTCATATGGCCTGCGGCATTGAAGGTCACATCACTGAACAGCGGACTGCCGCCGCCGCCAGCATTGAAGGAGATGTCGCCAACCGTGACATCGTTATCATTGTTGGTAACGACTGGCATGTTGAAAATCAGCCCCTCGGCCTGCAATCCGGTGAGCTCGCTTTGCGTCAGTGTATAGCCTGCGCCCACACTGGTGCCGCCAAGAAACGCCACGTTCTCGGTTTCAAGCGAGGTAAAGGAGACATTCCTGCCGCCGAAGCGGGTCGTTCCCAGAATTTCGATATCGCGCGAGGACAA
>DAIQNS010000182.1:0-5000 GCA_036788315.1 Alteraurantiacibacter sp.
TCTGTGCGTAACCGGTCTTGTCGCATTGGCAGGAAAGGCAATCGCGCGAAAGCGGGGTCAGCGGGCAATCGGCTTCGGTCACATAGTTGAAGAACGCCCCATTGGGGCAGCCGTTGAAATAATCGTGACCGTGCAGGATCAGCCGTTCGCGAACGGGATGCAGCGCGCCGAAAATTGCCGGGGTGAGGATCTTGCACCAGCCATGCACGTGATACACGGTGCGCGGCGTGTCGTTGGCGGCAATCCATTGCCCCGTTCGGGCGCGCGCCTGCGGCAGATAGGCGCCCTTGGTGAAAGCGCCGATTTTTGAGCGTTCAAGCAGCGGTTTCTCGCCCAGCGGGATGAATTCGACATCCTTGCGGACGAAATTCGCGCCGTCATCGCCGGTGATGAAAGTCACCGGAATATCGCGCAAGCGCAACTGCTCGATCAGGACTTGCACCAGATACGAAGCGCCGCCCAGCGCCTGGCTGTAATCATGGAATACAACAACCCTGTCAGGGCGTTCGGCCTGCATCGCTCCGCGCCCCTTGTTACTGGCTCAGAAGTATCGCTGCTCGAAGCGGATGGTGTCACCGGGCATGACCGCGCCGCCGCTTGTGAGCGAATAGGCGCGCTCTTCGGCTTCGTTCTCATGGCGGATGAAGGCGACCGTCTGGTTGGCGCGGTAGGTAAAGCCGCCCGCCTTGGCGACAAGCGCATAAACGGTCATGCGTTCGGAGTACGGATATTCGCCCGGCTGCGCGACTTCGCCAAGCACATAGACCGGGCGATAGCTCGCGACATTAACCGTAACGCGCGGGTCGCGAACGAATTCGCTGCCCAGAAGCGTGGTGAGGTCATCGCGAAATTCGGGCACGGTCTTGCCCGCGGCCTTGATGTCGCCCACCAGCGGCAGGCTCAAAAGCCCCGCTTCATTGACCTGAAACTCGCCCGAAAGCGTTTCTTCGCGGAACACGGTGAGATTGAGCTTGTCGCCTGCGCCGATGCGATATTGCACCTGATCGATCGAAGGCAAGGTGGCCGTTGGCGTGGTGGAGCAAGCCGCCAGGGCCAGCGTCAGAGCTGCGAAAATTGCGCGCAATACCATAGTCGTCACCTTTCTTACCGGCCCACCGCAAAGCAATCTGCGAATCAGGCCACCAATTCCCTTGTCCGGAAATACTCTACAGCTTCACGAAAGCCTTTGTCGAAATTTGCCGGAGAGAAACGCGCGGCATTGGCAATGGCATTGGCGGGTTTGAAATCGGGCTCCCATTCCTCGAAGCGCGCGATCGCATCCATCAGCCCTTCGACGGTGTGTTCGTTATAGAACAGCCCTGTCTCGCCCTCGACAATCGAATCGCGCGCACCGCCCCTGCCATAAGCGATCACCGGGCGGCCGCTGGCATTAGCCTCGACCGGGACAATACCGAAATCCTCCTCGGGCGTGAACACCAGCGCGCGGCTGGTGGCATAGGCTTCCTTGAGCTCGGGAAAGGACAGGCGCTGGCGCACTTCGACATTGGGGCCGGCGTTCTTCTTCACATATTTGTACATCTCGCCATCGCCCACCATCAGCGCGCGCACGCCCAGACGGTTGAACGCTTCCATGGCAAGGTCCGCGCGCTTGTACGGCGTCATCTGGCTGACCCAGAGATAACGGTCGGTGACATTTTCCGATGGCTTGAACTCGTCGATCGCGACGGGGGGATGCACGACGCGGGCTTGTCGGCCCCAGACGCGGCGAATGCGCCGCGCGATGAAATTGGAATTGGCGATGAAGCCATCGACCCGGCTCGCCGAGGAGACATCCCATTGGCGCAGCCGGTGAAACATCAGCGGCATGACCATGCGGCTCATCCGCCCGGCAGAGCTTTTGTAATCGTGATAATGGTCCCACAGATAGCGCATGGGCGAATGGCAATAGCACACATGCAGCGCATCGGGCCGGGTGATCACGCCCTTGGCCGGGCCGCTTTCCGAGCTGATGACCATGTCATATTCGCGCAGGTCCAGCTCTTCCAGAGCCATCGGCATGAGCGGGAGATATTTCTGATAATGCTTCCTTGCGCCAGGCAATTTCGCGATGAAGCTTTCGCGCACCTGCGCCGAGCGGATGATGTCCGACATCTTCTCGGGATTGTGCACATGCGTGAAAATATCCGCGCCCGGATACATGCCGAGAAGGTTTTCGAGCACGCGCTCGCCGCCGCGCATCGAGACGAGCCAATAGTGGATCAGCGCCACGCGCTGATCGAGAGGCGCGGGCGCCAGCATTAGCCGTAATAGGCTTCGTAATGCTTATAGAAACTGGCCGCATCATTGCCGCCAAAGCGCACTTGCTTGCGCATATCGACCATGTTGAGCACGGCGCCGGTCTTGGCGAGGACACGCATCGGCAATTGGCGGATTGCGGCCTGAACGATCTTGTCGAGCGTCTTGCGCCACGCCACCGCGAGCACGACATGATCAGCAATGGCGACGATTTCGCGCGATTCCGCAATCGGCAGGATTGGCGGGCAATCGAGAATGACGAAATCATACTTGTCGCGCAATTGTGCCACAACACGGTGCAGGCGGCCATTTTCGGTCAGCCGTTCGCCTTTGCGGAAAGGCTTGGTGATCGGCAGGATATGCATGCCGGTTTCGCTGTCCTGATATTGCGCGATCTCCCCCCCGTCCTGAAGCGCTTCATGCAAGCCGACATCGCCATTGTTCAGCTTGAACTGCTGGCTGAGCTGCGAACGGATGATATCGCAATCGACCAAGATGACGCTTTGATTGGCCATGGCAATCGCCCTGGCCATGCAGGTGGAAAGCGTGGTCTTGCCTTCGCCCGGGATTGCCGAAGTGATCGCAATCACTTCGCAGCGGCCGGTTGTGGCGCGCCCGATCGAGACGAGCACATTGCGCAAGCTTTCGGCGAAGGGCCCATCGGGATGCTCGCTCACGGTAGTGATTGCATCGCTGCCCGCGGGCTTGACCGAATTATACGCCGGAACAAAGCCGAGCGCGTTGACGCCAAGGCGGTTCTCGATATCATCGAGCGTGGTAAAGCCGCGATAGGCAAGCTCGGTGACAATCGCCAGCAGCACGCCAAGCGCGATACCGACGATCGCGCTGAGACCAAGCATCAGCGGCCAATTGGGCGAGCTGGGCAGGAAGGCATTTTCGGCCAGCGAAATCAGCCGCGCACTGGGCTGCTCGGCGCCAGAGCCTGCCATGACCTCGTTGAAGCGCTCCAGATACGATTGGTAGAGCGCATCCGACGCTTCCGCTTGCCGCTCGAGATCGGTCAGCGCGACGAGCGCGGTATTGTCGCCGCTCAATTGCGAGCGGGTGGTCGAGCGGCTCGAAAGCAGAGAGGACAGGCGTTCCGAAGCGGCCTGCGACTGGGCTTCGAGCGAGCGGATCTCGCGATTGACTTCGGCATCGATCTGGTTGTCGATCGAGGCGATCTGCTCGCGCACGGTGATAAGTTCGGGATGCCCGGCAAGATAGCGGCGGGCCAGATCGGCCTCGCGCGTGGTCAATTGGGCACGCTGTGTGCGCAGCGCTGCGATGACGGGGGAGGCGGTACCCTGCCCGACATTGCCTGCGCCGCCGCCGCGCATCTGCGTGCGCGCCGAAGCAAGCGCCTGCGAGGCTTGCGCGGCTTCTGCACGGGCTGAGGCGATTTGCTGATTATAGGTCGAAATTTCCTGTTCGGACAGCCCGGTCGCCGAGGCACTGAGCAGGCCATTGCTGACCCTGTAACGCTGCACGGCAGCAAAATCGGCATTGGCCTGTCCGCGCAGCTCTTCGAGCCTTTCGCCGAGCACTTCGGAGGCGGTGCTGTTGCGATTTGCGCGCTGGTCGGCATCGTCGGTGGTAAAGAGGCGGGCATAGGTGTTGGCGATCAGCGCAACTCTTTGCGGATCGGCATCAGAGGCCTTGAGGCGCAGCGTGAAGGAATTGCCGATGCGCTCCACTTCAAGCGAACGCATCAGATAAGCGACGCCGCCGTCCTTGATCTGCTCCGCGCTGGCTTCGCGCAGCGCCGGGTCAAGCCGGCGATCGAAACCGAGCGAGGCCAAAACATTATCGAAAGTGGAGCGCGGCTCGAGAACGTCAGCCACAAAGCTCTCATCCTCGCCAAGCTGCAATTCGTCAAAAACCTGACCGGCCATAAGGCGCGAGGATATCACCTGCATCTGCGTCTCGACTTCCTCGGAGCGCGGACGCTGATCGGTTTGCGCGAGCGTCTCTCCGGGAACCACGTCGCGCTGATCGGTAAGCAGGACGACATCTGCCGACGCCTCGTAAACGCGCGGGGTCGCCAGCGTGATCAGGAGGCCGGTGAGGAAACAGACCGCCATGGTCAGCAGCAGCACCGGAAGCCGGCGCCGGATCAGCGAAAAAAGGTAACCGATCGAAAGCTGGTCTTCGTCGTTCTCGCGGAAGAACGAGGGCTCTGTCCCGATGGTCTGCGGTGTGCCTTTGCCAACTTCAGAGATTTCTGGAAGATTCACGCAAAGCTCCTGCGAAGATAACACGTCGTCATGGGGTGAGGGTTATCCCTACACCGGTTGAGAAGGCGGTGAAAGGCTGCACGATCTCAGGTCCGCTGACGCTCTGCTTCAAGGCCGACACATAGGCGCCGAACGAAAGCGTGCTGGAAAGCCGGTATTGCCCCTGCAGCCGCAGCGACGGGCGGCGCGCAGTGGTATCGACTTCGCGGTACTGGTAATGGCTGTAGCCCACATCGGCGGAAAGGCGCAGATTGCGCAGCGGATCGTAATAGGCGGTGAGCATGACTTCATTGGCCAGAATGCCCGCCACATCGATAATCCCGCTGTTCAGGAATTGCTGACTGGCGCGCAGGCGGAATGTGGTGAGCGGGGTCGCATACCATTGCAGATCGCCGTTGAAGGTCACGCCGCTATAATCGAGGAAGCGGGCAAGCTCGAAATTGCGCTCGCGATAGCCGACGGCGAATTCGCCAGTGATGGTCGGGCTGATCTCGCCGCGAATGCCTC
>DAIQNS010000183.1:0-4994 GCA_036788315.1 Alteraurantiacibacter sp.
TAATTGCCCGTGGTCAGGCCGTAGAGAATTTCCGCGAGCCATTGCCGCGCGCGACGGTCGATCCGGCCCATGATGCCAAAATCAATGGCAACAATCGTGCCGTCATCTTCCACGAACAGATTGCCCTGGTGCATGTCGGCATGGAAAAATCCCGCGCTGATCGCCTGCGTAAGGAAAGCGAGCACCAGCCGCCGCGCCATTTCCGGGCGGTCATGGCCAAGCTCTGTCAGTTTCTCGAGGTTGGAAATCTTGACGCCATCAACCCATTCAATGGTCATCACGCGGCTGTTCGAACGGTCCCAGTCAATGGAGGGAATGCGGTAGCGGTCCACCCCGCGCATGAAGTCCGCCAACTCGGACGCCGAGGCCGCCTCGCGCCGCAGATCCAGCTCGCTATTGGTCCAGCGCTTGAAATTGGCGATGGTAAGGCGCGGGCGCAGCCGCTTGGCCTCGCCGCCCATCGCTTCCAGATGCGCAGCGGCCCATTCGTAAGTCTGAATATCGCGGGCGAATTTCTCGCGTATGCCCGGCCGCAACACCTTGATCGCAACGGTGCGGCCATCGGTAGTGATGCCCTTGTGCACCTGCGCGATACTCGCAGCGCCCACGGGATCGGGATCAATATGGGTGAACAAATCTTCCACCGGCCGCTCGAAACTCGCGGCAATCGCAGCTTCAATCTGCGCGAAGGGCACTGGCGGCAAATTGTCCTGCAGGCTGAGCAAATTGCGCGCCGCATCCTCGCCGACGATATCGGGCCTTGTGGCTAGCGTCTGGCCCAGCTTGATCGCGGCGGGGCCAATCGCGCGGAACGCGGCGGCATAATCCGGCGCGGCCGGTTGCCGCGTACCGAACCTCGCGAGCCGGACAAGACGGCGTACAGGCGGCGGCGTGTTGGGATTGGCCTCGATCCCGCGCAAGGCGCCATGCCGCGCCAGCGTCCGGCCCCATTTGAGCAGCCGCCAGATATGCGTTGCAGGACGCGTCACCCTATATCTTCCATCCCGAATGGATCGCCACCAGACCGCCAAGGATCGGTTCGACCCTGGTGCGCGCAAAACCGGCTTTGGCGATCATCGCCTCGAATTCAGGCATCGGCGGGAAACGGCGGATTGATTCGACCAGATAGCGATAGCTGTCCTCATCGCCAGCAATTGCCTTGCCGATCTGCGGCACGAGCTTGTGCGAATACAAATCGTAAGCTTCCTTCATGCCCGGCCAGACCATCGTCGAGAATTCGAGGCAGAAGAACCGCCCGCCATATTTCAGGACGCGGTGCGCCTCGGCGAGCGCCTTGTCGATATGGGTGACGTTGCGAATGCCAAAGGCGATGGTGTAGGCATCAAACTGCCTGTCGGGATAACTCAGCGCCTCGGCATTTTGGCACGACCAGGTAAGGCTGCCCTCGCCTTCGCCCGCGCCCGCGCCGCGTTCCATTGCGCGTTCCACGCCGACATCGAGCATGTCCTGATTGATATCGGCAACGACAATATCGGCCCCGCTTTTGACCATGCGGAAAGCGATATCGCCCGTGCCGCCAGCCATATCGAGGATCGCCTCGCCCGCGCGCGGTTTCACCCGGCGCACGAACTGGTCCTTCCACAAACGGTGCATGCCGCCCGACATGGCATCGTTCATGATGTCATATTTGCGCGCCACGTTGGAAAACACCGCGCCCACGCGGGTTTCCTTCTCGGCCGCATCGACCGTTTCGTAGCCGAAAGATACCTTCTCGTTCATGGGGCCTCGCTCATGGCCAGCGTCTTAGGGGCAATTGTGCGCGGCGCAAAGGGTGATAGAGGGCTATATTCCATGCCCGAGCTACCCGAAGTCGAAACCACTGTGCGCGGCCTTGCCCGCTTCCTTGAGGGGAAGCGCGTGACGCGGCTTGTCCTCAACCGGCCGGACATGCGCTTTCCCTTCCCCGAAGGTCTGGTGCAGGCGATGGTCGGCGCGCGCATCACCGGGCTTGGCAGGCGCGCGAAATACGGCCTTATCCATTCCGACCGCGCCACGACGCTTATCTTTCATCTCGGCATGAGCGGGCGCTGGCGGATCAATCCCGAAAGGCCCGACAAGCACGATCATCTGCTGATCGAGACCGCCGCTCATGTCTTTGCCTTGAACGATCCGCGCCGCTTCGGCTTTGTCGATCTGGTGGATACGCACGGCCTCGAGAGCTGGCCCGCCTTTGCCGTGATGGGCCCCGAGCCCCTGGGCGAAGAGCTGAGCGTCGATCATCTGCGCTGCGCACTCAAGGGCCGCAAGCAGGCAATCAAGCTGTTGCTCCTCGATCAACGGGTCGTCGCGGGGCTTGGCAACATCTATGTCTGCGAGGCGCTATACCATGCCGGCATTCATCCGCGCCGCGCAGGCGGCAAAGTGTGGCGACCCACGCTCGAAAAGCTCGTGCCTGCCATTCGCGAAGTGCTGTTGCAATCGATCGAGGATGGCGGCTCGAGCTTGCGCGATTATGCCCGGCCAGACGGTGAACTGGGCTATTTCGCCACCCGCTTTGCAGTTTACGGGCGCGAGGGGAAGCCATGCCTGCGCCAGGATGGCGGCTTGATCCGGCGTATAGTCCAAGGCGGGCGCAGCACATGGTTTTGCCCTGTATGCCAGAAGTAGCTCGCCGCAGGCCGTCCCCGCTTGTCCACGTGAGGGCACAAGTTGTCCAGGTGAAGGCACAGGCGTGTGGGGAAATGCTTGCAATTCTCGTACACACAAATTAGGGCGCGCTCTTTCCGGTGGGCTACCGCCAATTTCGCACGCCCATCACCGACATTCATTGAGCGGCCCTGCCCGCTTCGACAAAGGACTACCATGGCCAATTCGCCGCAAGCCAAGAAGCGCATCCGTCGCAACAACAAGCGCGCCGTCATCAATGGAGCGCGCATGAGCCGCATTCGCGGCTTTGTGAAGAAGGTCGAAGTCGCCTGCACCGAAGGCAACAAGGACGAAGCTGCCAAGGCGCTCGCCGCTGCACAGCCTGAACTGGCGCGCGGCGTTGCCCGCGGCGTGCTCCACAAGAACACCGCATCGCGCAAGCTCAGCCGCTTGAGCAAGCGAGTCGCTGCGCTCTGATTTGAGGCGCGCTGATTCGCACTTCCGGTGAGCGATTCGCGGCTGGAAAAGCAGTTCGGCAAAGAACGAAAATAGAACAAGGTCGGTGGGTTATCCACCGGCCTTTTTTGCATGTGCGAAGGGGGTCTTCAGCGAATCCCCTTAAGTCTTGGATTTTGCACGATTCGCGAGACTGTCACAAAACTTACGTGGAAAATCAGAGACATCAACGCAAGGCTGCGCCTTTCAAGCGTGTCAACTCGGATTATTTAAGAAATTTTACACCGTGCCTATTGGCATTCGGGCGGCAGACTGCAAAAACGCCTTTCCGGTGCTGATGCAGACCTTCGGCACCATTAACAGACGAGATAACAACCGAAAGCCGGTGCGCCAATGCGGGCGGACCGGAAGGGGAGATTTTGTCCCCAGTTGAAGGATCGTCCTGAGAAAAACGCACGGCAGGCATTTTTGCAATTACAAGTGATCGGGGTTTGGGATGATTCGAATGGGGCCACACAGCGGGCGCGCAAATCTGGCCAAGGGTGAGGTGGCAGAGGATAATATGGAAGAGCGCGACGCCGTCGATCTGGCGGCCGATTGGGCCGATATCAATCAGGGGCTCCGCAAGGACCTGGGCCATCAATTGCACACCCAGTGGATCAAGCCGATCCAGCTTGGCAAGTTCACCCGCGAGACCGGCATTCTCGAACTGTACCTGCCCACCGAATTCGCTGCCAACTGGGTGCGCGAGCGCTATCACGACCGCCTCTCGCTGGCGTGGAAGATCGCCAGCAACCGCGTGCGTCATGTGGAAGTGAAAGTGCATCCCGGCCGCCGCCGGATCGCCGACATCGATCTCAAGGGGCAGGACGGCTTTGGCCACCTTGCCGCCAATGATGGTTCGATGGCCATGGAATCGATCGGCAATGACGGCTTCACCGCCTCGATCGGGCTTGACCCGACGCAGACTTTCGCCGCTTTCGTGACCGGCACGACCAATATTCTTGCCAAGAACGCCGCCGAACGCATGGCCAAGCCCGAAAAGCCGCAATTCTCGCCGCTCTATCTCAAGGCGGCGACCGGTCAGGGCAAATCGCATCTGCTGCATGCCATCGGCCATGCCTATCTGCAGGCGCATCCCCGCGCCCGGATCTTCTATTGTTCGGCCGAACGCTTCATGGTGGAGTTCGTACAGGCGCTCAAATCGCAGGCCATGATCGAGTTCAAGTCGCGGCTTCGCGGGTTCGACCTGCTGCTTGTCGATGATATCCAGTTCATCATCGGCAAAGCCGCCGCGCAGGAGGAATTGCTCTACACGATCGATGCGCTGCTGGCCGAAGGCAAGCGGCTGGTATTCGCTGCCGATCGCGCGCCCCAAGCGCTCGACGGCGTGGAGCCGCGCCTCCTTTCACGCCTGTCGATGGGTCTGGTCGCCGATATCCAGCCTGCCGACATCGAGTTGCGCCGCGCCATTCTGGAAAGCAAGCTCACCCGCTTTGCCCCGCTCGATGTGCCTTCCGATGTGATCGAATTCCTTGCCCGCACTGTCAGCCGCAATGTCCGCGAGCTGGTCGGCGGCCTCAACAAGCTGATCGCCTATGCGCAGCTCACAGGACAGGAAGTTTCGCTCCAGCTTGCCGAAGAGCAATTGACCGATATCCTATCGGCCAATCGCAAGCGCATCACGATCGACGAGATTCAGCGCACCGTGTGCCATTTCTATCGTATCGACCGCAGCGAAATGTCGAGCAAGCGGCGCGCGCGCGCAGTGGTCCGCCCACGTCAGGTGGCAATGTATCTCGCCAAGGTGCTAACCCCGCGCTCCTATCCCGAGATCGGCCGCAAGTTTGGCGGGCGCGATCATTCGACCGTAATTCACGCGGTGCGTCTGATCGAGGATTTGCGCACGCGCGACGCTGATATGGACGGCG
>DAIQNS010000184.1:0-4902 GCA_036788315.1 Alteraurantiacibacter sp.
GCAGCCGCCCGATCCTGCGCGAACGCGGGCAGCGCGAGGTTTTTTGCGGCCTTACCGGGATCGTCTGGCTGCACCGCAAGATGCAGGACGCCTTCTTCCTCGTGGTCGGCTCGCGCACCTGCGCGCATCTGCTGCAATCGGCTGCAGGCGTGATGATCTTTGCCGAGCCGCGCTTTGCCACCGCCATCATCGAGGAACGCGATCTTGCCGGCATGGCAGATTGCCACGAGGAGCTTGACCGCGTGGTCGACCGGCTGCTCGCGCGGCGTCCGGAAATCCGCACGCTGTTTTTGGTCGGCTCGTGCCCGTCTGAAGTGATCAAGCTCGATCTTGCCAAGGCGGCGCAGCAATTGGGCGCGCGGCATCTGCCGCAAACCCGCGTGCTCAGCTATTCGGGCAGCGGCATCGAGACGACTTTCACGCAAGGCGAGGACGCCTGCCTCACCGCACTGGTGCCCGACATGCCCGAGGCCGCGGCGAATGCGGCAAAGCGCTTGCTGGTGGTGGGCGCGCTGCCCGATATCGTCGAGGACCAATTCCGGCGCCTGTTCGATGAACTCGGGATCGAGAATGTCGGCTTCCTGCCCGAGCGTTCGGCGCGCAATCTGCCCCCGATCGGTCCGGGCACGCAAATCCTTCTGGCGCAACCTTTCCTCACCGAGACCGCGCGCGCGCTCGAAGGGCGCGGCGGCACAATGATTTATGCCCCCTTCCCCTTCGGCGCCGAAGGCACTGCGGCCTGGCTGCATGCCGCTGCCGCCGCTTTCGGCGTGGATGAGATGCACGTCAACCGCGTGATCGCCCCGGGGCGTGAGCGGGCCAAACGCGCCATCGCGCATCATCGCGCAAAGCTCGAAGGCAAGCGGATCAGCTTCCTGCCCGATTCGCAGCTCGAAATTCCGCTCGCGCGCTTCCTTGCGACCGAGCTTGGCATGATCCCGGTCGAAGTCGGCACACCCTATCTCAACAAGGCGCAGATGGCCTGCGAGCTCGATCTGCTGCCCGCCGATGTGCGCCTGTCCGAAGGGCAGGATGTCGATGCGCAGCTTGACCGCGTGCGCGCTGACCGGCCGGACCTTACCGTGTGCGGCCTTGGCCTTGCCAATCCGCTCGAAGCCGAAGGGCTCTCGACCAAATGGTCGATCGAACTCGTCTTCTCGCCGATCCATGGCTTCGATCAGGCGGGCGATCTTGCCGAATTGTTTGCCCGGCCCCTGCGCCGGCGCGATATGGTGAGGATCTAGGCGATGCAACTGGCAGTCTGGACATATGAAGGCCCCCCGCATGTCGGCGCAATGCGTGTCGCAACGGGCATGAAGCATCTGCATTACGTGCTCCACGCGCCGCAGGGCGACACTTATGCAGACCTGCTGTTCACCATGATCGAGCGGCGCGGGAAGCGCCCGCCGGTCACCTATACCACCTTCGAAGCGCGCGATCTGGGCAAGGACACTGCCGAGCTGTTTCAACGTGCCGTGCGCGATGCGGCCGAGCGGTTCAAGCCGCAGGCGATGATCATCGGCGCCTCGTGCACTGCCGAACTCATTCAGGACGATCCCGCCGGCCTTGCCGAAGCGATGGATCTGCCCTGCCCCGCAATCGCGCTCGAATTGCCCAGCTACAGCCGCAAGGAAAACTGGGGCGCGGCAGAGACCTTTTACCAGATCGTGCGCAATCTGGCCGATACCGATATCCGCCCGCGCGGTGGCAAGCGCGCGCTGGCCAATATCCTTGGCCCCTGCGCGCTCGGCTTCCGTCACCGCGACGATCTGGTCGAAATCCGCAAGATCTGCGCTGCGCTCGATATCGAAATCAATCTGGTTGCACCATTGGGCGCAAGCCCGGAGAGTATCCGCACCATCGGCGCTGCCGATTTCAACATCGTGCTTTATCCCGAAATCGGCGAAGAAGCGGCGCGCTGGCTGGAGAAGACCTTCAACCAGCCCGCCGTACGCACCGTGCCGATCGGCGTTGGCGCCACGCGCGAATTCATCCGCGCACTCGCCGCACTTGCGGGTGTCGATCCTGCGCCTGCGCTCGATGACGATGGCTCGCGCATGCCCTGGTGGAGCCGCTCGGTCGATTCGACCTATCTCACCGGCAAGCGCGTTTTCATCTTCGGCGATGCCACCCACGCCATCGCCGCCGCGCGCATCGCCAGCGAGGAGCTGGGTTTCGAGGTTTGCGGGCTGGGCTGTTACAACCGCGAATTTGCCCGCGAAGTGCGCGAAATGGCCAAATCCCTCGAGCTCGAGCCGCTGATCACCGACGATCATCTCGCAGTCGAAGATGCGATTGCCGAAGCTTCGCCCGAAATGGTGCTCGGCACGCAGATGGAACGACACATCGCCAAGCGCCTGGGCCTTCCCTGCGCGGTAATTTCCGCGCCCGTGCATGTGCAGGATTTCCCCGCGCGCCATTCCCCGCAAATGGGCTTCGAAGGCGCCAATGTGATTTTCGACAGCTGGGTGCATCCGCTGGTGATGGGGCTGGAAGAACATCTCCTGACGATGTTCCGCGATGATTTCGAATTTGCCGATGATGCGGGCGCGAGCCATTTGGCCGCGCATTCGCCCAAGGCCCAGACCCGTCACGCCGAAGCTGTGTCAGCATCGGTCTCGCTGACCGAAGCAACACCGCAAGACGCGGAACAAGCGCTGCGGCAAGTCCAAATCGCCGATGATGGCGATGCCGAATTGTGGACTGTGGACGCCCGGAAAGAGCTGCAGAAGATCCCGTTCTTTGTCCGCGGCAAGGCCCGGAAAAACACGGAGAAATTCGCCGCCGAACACGGTCTGACGCAAATCGGTCTGGAGACGCTGTATGACGCAAAGGCGCATTATGCCCGGTAGCACCCGCCCTCCCGTGCGCGTCGTCATCGTGACGCTCGACAACCACCTCAAGGGTGCCGTCGAGCGCGCCAGCGAGGAATTGCGCAAGGACAATATCTCGCTCTGCCTACATGCCGCGACCGAATGGGACCGCAATGACGGCGCGCTCGAGGCCACCAAGCAGGCCATTGCCAAGGCCGATATCGTCATTGCGACGATGCTGTTCCTCGATGATCATGTGCGCGCCATCCTGCCCACGCTCGAAGCGCGGCGCGAGGAATGCGACGCGATGCTTGGCCTCATGTCGGCAGGCGAAGTCGTCAAGCTGACGCGGATCGGCGCATACCGCATGGATGCGCCCGCCAAGGGGCCGCTGGCGCTGCTCAAGAAGCTGCGCGGGAAGCCCGGCAAGGATGGGAAGCCCGCTGACAGTTCAGGTGCGGGGCAGATGAAGATGCTGCGCCGCCTGCCCAAGATCCTCAAATTCATCCCTGGCACCGCGCAGGATGTGCGCGCCTATTTCCTGACCTTGCAATACTGGCTGTCCGGATCGGACGAGAATGTCGTGGCCATGACGCGCGCGCTGATCGACCGCTATGCAGCGGGCGACCGGCTCACCCGGCGCGGGATGACCCCGGCCAATGCGCCGCGCGAATATCCCGAAACCGGCGTCTATCATCCCAAGACCGAGCAGAAGCTGTCCGAAAGCCTGCGCCTCCTGCCGCCGAAGAAGGGTGCCAACGGCACTGTCGGGCTGCTGCTTTTGCGCTCCTACCTGCTGGGCCGCGATGCGGCGCATTATGACGGCGTGATCGCAGCGATGGAAGCCAAGGGCCTGCGCGTCATTCCGGCCTTCGCCAGCGGCCTCGATGCGCGGCCCGCGATCGACAAGTTCTTCATGGCGGAAGGCAAGCCCGCAGTTGATGCCGTGGTCAATCTCACCGGCTTCTCGCTCGTCGGCGGCCCGGCTTATAACGATAGCGAAGCGGCCATCGAAGTGCTGGGCAAGCTCGATGTGCCCTATATCGCGGCGCATGCCATCGAGTTCCAGACGCTCGAGGAATGGCGCATGCGGCGTCAGGGTCTGCTGCCGCTCGAATCGACCATGATGGTTGCCCTGCCCGAACTCGACGGCGCGATTGCGCCGAGCGTGTTCGGCGGGCGCGCGGGTCCGGGCGCGCATTGCACCGGCTGCGAACGCCAGTGCGAGCGGCCCGGCTCGGAGCATCTGCGCGCGATGATCGGTTGCCCCGAACGCGCCGAGGCGCTGGCCGACAAGACGGTCAAGCTGATTGCCCTGCGCCGCGCGGAACGCAGCGGCCGCAAGCTCGCCATCGTCATTTTCAATTTCCCGCCCAATGCCGGCGCGACGGGCACTGCGGCGCATCTTGCGGTGTGGGAATCGCTCCATGCAACGCTGCTGCGCCTCAAGGCCGAGAATTACACGCTCGATGTTCCCGAAAGCGTCGATGGTTTGCGCGATATGGTGCTCAAGGGCAATGCTGAGCGCTACGGCGCGGACGCCAATGTCGCTGTGCGCATTCCGGCGGACGAGCATGTCCGCCGCGAGCCGCATCTGACCGCTATCGAAGCGCAGTGGGGGCGAGCGCCGGGCCGCGTGCAGGCCGACAGCCGCCATATCCATGTTTACGGCGTGCAATTGGGCGCAGTGTTCGTCGGGGTGCAACCGACCTTTGGCTATGAAGGCGATCCGATGCGCCTCATGTTCGAAGGCGATTTCGCCCCCACTCACGCGTTTTCGGCCTTCTATCGCTGGATCCGCGAGGATTTCGGCGCGCATGCGGTCCTCCATTTCGGCACCCATGGCGCGCTGGAATTCATGCCGGGCAAGCAGACCGGCCTGTCGAGCGATTGCTGGCCCGAGCGGCTGCTGGGCGATTTGCCCAATTACTATCTCTATGCCGCGAACAATCCGTCCGAAGGCATTCTCGCCAAGCGCCGGTCCGCCGCCACGTTGATCAGCTATCTCACCCCGCCGCTCGCGCAAGCCGGGCTCTACAAGGGCTTTGCCGAACTCAAGGAAAGCCTCGATCGCTGGCGCGGGGCCGAG
>DAIQNS010000185.1:0-1737 GCA_036788315.1 Alteraurantiacibacter sp.
GAGCCCGTCAAGGCGGATCATATCGAGCGCATCATCTTCCTCGAAACTCGGGATCGCCATCGCGACAGTGACGCGGCGCCCTTCGATGAGGACCGGCGCACCTTCGGCAATGCCGAGCGCGGCAAAGGTCTTGCGGGGAATGCGCACGACACCGCGCCCGCTTTCGTCCTGCCTCGCAGCGGCAACCTGCAGGCGAACGGTGCCTTCTTCGAGCTCGATTGTATCTGCTTGTGCGTCTGCCATGCGTCTCACTTCCTCGCAGCTCTTTCCGACCGCACTTCCCGGCCGGGCTACACACTTGGGATTAGCCACGCGCGATTGCAAACGCCTATTGCGAAGCGCTGTATCGGGGACTTGCGAATTGCCCGTATCGTATCGGGCACGCAGTGGTACAGAAGGGGCTGCGGACAGCGGACAAAAAAAGACCCGGTCGTTACCGACCAGGCCTTGGAAGTTTTGGGAGAGGATGCCTGAAAGGCAGGGAGAGATATGCTGGAGACGCCGGTCTTTCGCAAGTGCGAAAAGATCAAGTCAGGTTGCATAAAACGCAACTCTGTTTAACATGCTGTTTTAGCAGTATTTTATGGACCTGCTGGAGAATCTTGTTTCCGCTTGCAACCAGTTTTCGTCAGGCGGATACAGAAATATTGCAGCGCACACAAAGCCGTGTCAGGGTGACAATTGTGCGCGAAAGCGGTAACGGCGTGCCCTCTGACGCTGATTTTTCATAAGGTTCACGCCGATGCAGAAGATCTACCCTGATGCCAGAAGCGCGCTCGAAGGTGTGCTGCGCGATGGCATGCTGATCGCGAGCGGGGGCTTTGGCCTTTGCGGCATACCCGAGCGCCTGCTCGAAGCCATTCAGGCGAGCGGCGTCAGGGAGCTCACTTTCGCCAGCAATAATGCCGGGATCGACAACGAGGGCATCGGCAAGCTCCTGCGCACCAGGCAGGTCAAGAAGATGATCTCGTCCTATGTGGGCGAGAACAAGGAATTCGAACGCCAGTTCCTCAGCGGCGAACTCGAGGTGGAATTCTGCCCGCAAGGCACGCTGGCCGAGCGCATGCGCGCAGGCGGAGCGGGCATTCCCGGCTTCTACACCAGGACCGGCGTCGGCACGCAAGTGGCCGAGGACAAGGAGCACAAGGACTTCAATGGCGAGACCTATATTCTCGAACACGGCATTTTCGCTGATCTTGCCATCGCCAAGGCGTGGAAAGCGGATGAGACGGGCAATCTTGTGTTCCGCAAGACCGCGCGCAATTTCAATCTGCCCGCGATCACCTGCGGCAAGATCGCGGTGGTCGAGGTGGAAGAGATCGTGCCCGCCGGATCGCTCGATCCCGATGGCATCCATCTGCCCGGCGTCTTCGTCAACCGCATGATTGTCGGCGCGCCTTATGACAAGAAGATCGAATTTGTGACCACTCGCGAAACGGATGTCGGCTGATGACCAAGCATGATGGCCTCACCAAGGGCTGGACCCGCGACCAGATGGCGATGCGCGCCGCGCGCGAATTGCAGGACGGGTTTTACGTCAATCTGGGCATTGGCATCCCCACGCTGGTGGCAAACCATATTCCCGAAGGCATGCAGGTCACCCTGCAGAGCGAGAACGGCATGCTCGGCATTGGCCCTTTCCCCTATGCGGGCGAAGAGGATGCCGATCTGATCAATGCCGGGAAGCAGACGATCAGCGAACTGCCGCATAGCGCCTATTTCGACAGTGCCTTTTCC
>DAIQNS010000185.1:1747-4896 GCA_036788315.1 Alteraurantiacibacter sp.
CAAGGGCATGGGCGGCGCGATGGATCTGGTTGCCGGGGTCAAGAAGATCATCGTGGTGATGGAGCATGTCGCCAAGGATGGCAGCGCCAAGTTCATCCCCGCCTGCACTCTGCCGCTGACGGGCACCAATGCGGTTGACATGATCATCACCGATCTTGCCGTGTTCCAGCGCCCCGATCACGAGAGCCCCTTCAGACTTATCGAGACCGCCCCGGGGGTCAGCGCAGAGGAAGTCGCCGCCAAGACGACCGCGCACTACCTTGCATGACGCCTGCCTACACGCTGATCACGGCGAACCGTAACTATTCGAGCTGGTCCCTGCGCCCCTGGGTGCTGATGCGCGCCTTGGGCATTGGTTTCACAGACCGGCTGGAGCCCTTTGCCAAACCGCAGAACTGGACCGAATTTCGCAGCTTCTCCCCCACGGGCCAAGTGCCCGCGCCTATCCATGAGGGGCGCACCTTGTGGGATTCGCTGGGCATCACGCTCTATCTGGCCGAACGCCACGAGGGGGTCTGGCCAGCGGATGAGGCGGCGCGCGCCTATGCCCAGTGCTGCGTGGCGGAAATGCATGCGGGCTTTTCGGCCTTGCGCAACCAGTGCCCGATGAATGTCGGCGTGCGCGCGGAGCGTGGGCCGATGGACGCTGCGCTCGCCAAGGATGTCGCGCGGGTGCGGGAGATTTTCGAGGAAGGGCTGGCGCGCTTTGGCGGGCCGTTCCTTGCCGGGGCGCAATTCACCGCGCTCGATGCCTTCTTCGCGCCCGTGGCCTATCGCATCCGCACCTTCGGGCTCGATGTCGGCAAGGGGAATGCCTGGGCCGAGTTCATCCTATCGCATCCCGCCATGCGCGAATGGGAGGAGATGGCGCTCGCCGAGACATGGCGCGAGGCGAGCCACGAAGAGGAATTGGCGGCCGCGGGAACAATCACCGCCGATTACCGCGCCCGCTAGCAGGCGCGCCGCACTTGACTTCGCCTCGGCGCGGTATATTTCTCTAATTTCAGAAATAGAGAAATAGCATGATGAAGCTCACCGATATTCCCGAAGCCAGCGCCTTTATTCTGCATTGGGGCGAGATGGGCACGCATTGGGGCGTCAACCGCTCGGTCAGCCAGGTGCATGCGCTGCTCTATCTCTCGGACCGCCCGCTCCATGCCGAGGAAATCTGCGATCTGCTCGGCCTTGCGCGCAGCAATGTTTCCAATGGCCTCAAGGAATTGCAAGGCTATGGCATAGTCAAGCGCACGCATGTGCTGGGCGACCGGCGCGATCATTTCCTCGCCGAGGCGGACTTGTGGGAAATGCTGATGAAAATCACCAGCGAGCGCAAGAAACGCGAGATCGACCCCACCATCACCGCGCTGTCGGACCTTGCCGCGCAGATGGAAGCGCGCGGCGATGTGCCCGATCATGTGCGCGAGAGGATCGGACGGATGCACGATTTCCTCGGCAATCTTTCCGGCTGGTATGACGATGTGCGGCAATTGCCGCGCCCGACGCTCGTGGCGCTGATGAAGCTGGGCGGCAAGGTCGCGCGCTTCATTCCGCGGCGCAATCAGAGCGGGAGCTAAACCGGCCTGCCCGAAGCCAGACTGCGCCACAGCCATTCGGCCGGGCCGCGCCTGAACCGCGCGAGCCACAGCGGCGACCACCAGAGCATGGCCGCAATCGGGATGACCGCCAGCATCAACGCCTCTGCGCGGCTGACCGCGCCGAACAGGCCCAGCCCCCAGCTTGCGAAAAGCCCTGCAAATATCACGCTGGTGGCAAGATAATTGGTCAGCGCGAGCCGCCCCACCGCCGCCAAGCGCAAGGCCCATGCGCCGCTGGCGAATGCCGCCATCGCCAGCGCGGCATAGGCCACGCCGAGCAGAATATCGAAAGGTGCCGAGAGCACCAGCGCGTTGAAAGCAGTGACAATCGGTGAATAGCCCGAGCCGATCGACCATGCGCCCATCGCGACAAGCACGGGCACGGCAATCATCGCCGCCCGCGCGGCCAGCGTGAGTGCGCGCTGCGCCGACCATTGCCCCGCCAGCAGGCCATTGCGCCAAAGCGCGATGCAGATCAGCATTGCCGCCAATGTCGAAGGGATCGAGGCCGCGACCGCGCGCACTTGCAGCATGGGCTCGGTCAGGCGCCGGTCAAGCCGCTGGACAAAGCTTTCCTGCCCGCGCTCGATCGCTGCTGCAATCATCGCAGGGTCGGCTCCGAACAGCCGCTCCGCCTCCGCCAGCGCGGCGCGGTTGTCGCCTGCAAACCACACCGCCAGCCAGTCCCAGGCATACCACAGCGATACCGCCAATTGCCCCGCCACGATCACAGCAGCGGCCACGAGCAAGCGCCTCACCGGCCAGCCCATAACCAGAGGAAGCACAAGGCCCACAAGCGCATAGCTGCGCAGCACATCATTGTTCGCCAGCAGCACAGCATGCGCGAGCGCAATCGCCATGAGCGCGGCCATGCGCGCATAATGCCCGGCCCATGGCCGCGCCGCCGGATGTCCTCGCGCGCGCTCGAGCAGGATGGCGACGCCCGCGCCGAACAGCATGGCAAACAGCGTGCGGAACTTGTCCTCGACAAAGACGAAGCTGAGCGCCCACAGGCCCGCATCAAACCCGCTTTCCAGCCCATAGGCACGCGGGTTCACATAGGCGGCGGCAGGCATGGCAAAGGCGATGACATTCATCGGCACGATGCCTGCGACCGCCAGACCGCGCAAGCCATCGAGCGCGGCAATACGCTGTCCGGGCCCGCTGGCGGTCAACGCAGGGCCGGAAGCGGGCATCGCGCGGCCCGCGTCAGGCCAACGCGGCTTTCAGGTCATCGACCAGATCGGTGCGTTCCCATGGGAAGCGGTCGCCATCGGCCCTGCGGCCGAAATGGCCGTAAGCTGCGGTGTTGCGGTAGATCGGCTTGTTGAGGCCGAGCAATTCGCGGATCCCGCGCGGGGTCAGCCCGCCCAGCTTGCCGATCGAGGCGATGGCCGCTTCGATCGCGGCATCCTCATGCGTGCCTGTGCCATGCGTATCGACATAGAGCGAGAGCGGCTCGGACACGCCGATGGCATAGGCGATCTGGATGGTGCAACGCTTGGCGAGGCCTGCCGCGACGACATTCTTCGCCAGATAGCGCGTGACGTAAGC
>DAIQNS010000186.1:0-3024 GCA_036788315.1 Alteraurantiacibacter sp.
ATGGCGAAGTCGCTGTCGCCTAAATTGATCATGATGATCTTCAACTCCCCGCGATAATCGCTGTCGATGGTGCCCGGCGTGTTGGGCAGGCTGATGCCGTGCTTCAATGCCAAGCCTGAGCGCGGACGTACCTGGATTTCGAAACCCTCGGGTATGGCCATGGCAAAGCCTGTGGCCACGGCATGACGCGCGCCGGGCGCAAGCACAAGATCCTCGGCGGCCAGCACATCCATGCCCGCAGCGCCCGCAGTCGCATAAGCGGGCAGCGCGAGGCCCTCGCCATGCGGCAGGCGCTTGATCTGAACAGGCACCTTTTTCATCGCAGGCTCAGGCATCCTCGGTCAGTTTCTCTGCGATACGCGCGACGAGCTGGGTGGCCACGTCCTGTTTGGTCATCGGATCCCAATGCTCCACCTTGCCCTCGCGGATGAGGTGCACCTGATTGTCCGCTCCGCCCATCACATCGCCCGAAACGTCATTGGCGACGATCCAGTCAACGCCCTTGCTCTTGCGCTTTTTACGCGCATTTTCCACCACATCTTCGGTTTCGGCGGCAAAGCCGATCAGCAGATCGGGCCGCTTGGTCCCGGCGGCAATCGTGGCCAGAATATCGGGGTTTTCGGTGAGAATAAGCGCGGGCGGCGCTGAACTGCGCTTCTTGATCTTCTCGCCCTTGTAATCGCGCGGACGCCAATCCGCGACGGCAGCGACCATCACCGCGGCATCGACCGGCAGAGCCTTCTTCACCGCCTTGGCCATTTCCTCCGCGCTTTCGACATCGATCCGGTCGACCCCGAGCGGCGTCTTGAGATGCACCGGGCCTGACACCAGCGTCACGCGCGCGCCTGCCGCCGCTGCAGCTGCGGCAATGGCATAGCCTTGTTTGCCCGAGCTGCGGTTGGCCAGATAGCGCACCGGATCGATTGGTTCATGCGTCGGACCGGCAGTGACGAGCACGTGTTTGCCGTAAAGCGGGCGGTGCTTGATATCCATGTCGAAGCCGGGCTGCCCTGCGAGCGGGTCGAAGTCGCTTTGCGTGGTCTCGATGATCGCGGCGTTTCCGCCGCTTGGCATCGCTTCGCCTGTGAGCGGATTGACGGGCGCTGCGGCCTCTTCGCCTTCGAAGGGCTGCGGCGCGCTCTGGCGGGCATTGACCTCGTGATTGATGGCTTCGCGGTCGGTCGGCGGCGCGGCAGAAGCGCTGCCTTTGCGCGCGAGCAATTTGTCCGCGCCCTCGTAATCCGGCTCGGGCAAGTCAGGCCCTTGGCCGCCGCCCTCTTCACCTTCTTCAAGCTCGCCATACTCGACATCCTCGTCGTCCACCTTGCGCGGGGTGGAGCGCGGAATGATCGATGCAAGCGCTGCGGCGAGCCCGCTCTTGGCTGCGCCTGCCGTCGGATCGACAATGCCGTCAATGTCCTCGGGCGCTTCCTCGTCGCTGCTTTGCAATTGTCTCAGATAAGCCGCGATCTCAGCCGAGTGCCCGCCGTCAAGGCCGATGGCGCCCGGATCAAGGCCAAGCATATCGGCAATTTCGAGCCAGACCACTTCAGGCTCGGGCAGGCGGCCGGGGCCGAATTCGCCGCACGCCATCTCGCCTTCATCGGGCATCATCACGCGCACGCCGCTTTCCACCAATGTGCCGATGTTACGCTGCGTTGCGGGATGCTCCCACATGCGCACATTCATCGCCGGAACCGCAAGCACGGGCTTGTCGGTGGCAAGGATCATCGTGGTGGCCAGATCATCGGCAATGCCGGCGGTCATCTTGGCCATCATATTGGCTGTCGCGGGGCACACGACCACAAGGTCCGCCTCACGCGACAACTGGATATGGCCGATTTCGGCCTCGTTCTTCAAATCCCACAAGGTGGTATGGACCTGGTTGCCCGAAAGCGCAGCAAGCGCCATGGGCGTAACAAATTGCGCGCCCCCCTCGGTGAGGACACAAGTGACCTCGCCGCCGCCCTTGCGGATCAGGCGCACAAGCTCGCAGGACTTGTAAGCGGCGATACCGCCACCCACGACCAGCAGGATACGGGGCTGTCCCATACTGTCGCTGCGATCCTCCCGCTTCATCAAGTGTTCGACAGCTCCCACGCCCGATAGACCCTGCAATTGCCGCAAACAAAGGTCAGCCTTGGCACGCTATGGTTAAGATTGGCTTTCTTTGACGCGAGATGCAGCGGCAAGCAAGTGGGCAATCGCCCGCGGCACAAAGGCGAGCCCCGCCAGATAAGCAGGCAGGATCAGAACGATCCAGTAGAAATTCTCGACCCGCGCGAACAGCGCCATGGCAAGCATGAAGCCTGCAAACCAGAGCGCAGCGAAAGGGCCGATACGTCCGCCAAGTGACAACCAGCCCAGAAGCGGCAGGATCGCCAGTGCGCCCGCAAGCCATTTGGGCATCGCAAGGAGGAATGTCAGCTTGGCAAGGCTGAGGAGCGGCAAGGCTGGCCCTGCAAGGCCCGTCCAGCCCGGGGAAGGCTTGTCCCCCGCAAGCAGCAGCTCGGCGATGGCTTGAGCATGAAGCCACAGCACTGCGGCAGAGGCAAGCAGCACGAGCGCAACTGCCCCCGCCTCGCCCCAGCGCCGCTGCAAGACCGCGAATGCCAGCCACAGAAGTACGAAAGGAAGCGCCAGCTCGCGCACCAGCAGCGCAAGCGCGGCGAGCAGCAGCGAGGGCCACCAGCGCGCCGGATGATAGGCAAGCAGCGCCATGGAAACGAGCAGGCCCGCCACCAGATCATGCGAATGCGGCGCCAGATCGTTGAACACCGCCGCCCCGCCCAGAACCAGGGTCAGCACGCCGCCGACGATTTCATAGCGGTGCAATTTGCCTGCAAAACGCCACACGAACAGCGCGATCACGGCCAGCATCAGCGCGGTGACGACAATCTGCATGCCCATCTGGCCGAAGAGGCCATGGCCCCAGGCAAGCGTGGGCAAGCGCACCGTGACGAAGGGTTTGGTGGGATAATCATGTGCGCGCTGTTCGCTCAGTGCAGCCGGGTAATACGGCTC
>DAIQNS010000186.1:3034-4844 GCA_036788315.1 Alteraurantiacibacter sp.
GCGGCAATGAGCTTATAGAGCGCGAAATCGCCGATGGAATTCTCGACCTTGCTCGCCTGCTGCGCTTTGTCGACCGGGACCATATTCGGCACTGCCCACGCGCTCCACGCCATCGCTGCAAGCACCAGCGCCATTACCGCAAGCGCCGCCGCGCGCGGAAGCCGCCGGAGCGGGTGGTCGGGCAGGAGTGGCAAGGTCATGCGCGCGGTTTTGCGCAGCGATGGTTAATGCATCAATAATTGCGCGCTGAATTCCACAGGCTGGCAAGCGCGCGCGGCACGAAGGCGAAGCCGACAAACCAGATCGGCATCACCACAAGCGCCCAGTAGAAATTGTTGTCGCGCCCGGCGATCATGAAGGCAAGACCATAGCCTGCACACAGGAAGAAGCCCGTCGCGCCCAGATCGCTGCGCCACCCCGCCCAGCCGATCAGCGGCACGATCACCAACATCGCCGCGAGCCATCCGGGAAGCAGGTGCAGCGGGCTGGAATTGACGATATTGGCCGTCCAGCCGCCAAGCCCGCGCAGCGCAAACCAGCTTGGCGAGGCGGGATCGGCCGCGCTGGTGACATTGGTCACGAGCACCAGGTGCACTGCCAGCACAAGGCCAAAAGCCAGCACCAGCCCGCACCAGGCCAAAGCCTCTTTCCTGTCTCCGCGCCCCCAGGCCATCGCCCCCATGAGCAGCACAAAAGGCAGCGCATGCTCGCGAATAGCCAGCGCGAGCGCTGCGGCAAGCATTGCCGCACGCCATTTGCGCGGCCGATGCAGGCCCAAGGCGAGGGCAATCAACATGCCCGCCCAGACCTCATGCAGAGCCAGATATTGCGGCTTGAAACCCACCCCCGCGCCGATCACCAGCAACAGCAAAATAAAGATGCGCCGCTCATTTCCGCCATTTTCGTCATTGAGGCGCAGCCACCAGGTCAGCAATGTCCCGATGCCCAGGACCACGCCCAGCATCGCCATGCCCCAGGGCTCGAACCATGCGGTCATATATGCGAGCGTGGGCAGCCGCACGGCAAGACCGGGGTTGACCGGGAAATTGCGCGCGCGCTGCTCCTCGGCAGCGACAGTATAATAGCTTTCGCCCGCATCGACGCGCTCGGCGATGCGGTCATAGAGGCGCAGGTCGGTATCGCGCGAGGCATCCTCGCCTGCTTCCACTGCGCGCGGTGCGCCAGCTTCGCCGGTGCTTGTCGCTGGCGGCGCGGGCACATCGGTCTGCTGGGTCAAGGCCGCCGCGGCAAGCAGCAGCGCAAAGCCCAAGAGCACCAGAATGGAAGCGCCCGGTGCCCAATGGGCGAAGCGGTCCCAGCGCTGCCGGGGCCTGCGCCTTAACCGATCCATCCCGCCATGCTCCCTGCCCAAACCAATGCCGCGCCGCCCGCTGCGGCAAGCCCGTACCCGAGCCAGCCGCGCCCCTGTTGCTGCCGACGTTCCCAGAAGATCTCGACCTCGGGCAATGGCGGGGGCTCGGGTGCGCCACCTTTGGGCGGATACATTTCCTCGAGCCGCCGGATCAGCGCAGGCACACGCAGCAGCGTGTCGGTATCGCTCTTGATCCGCTCGGCAAGCGCACTTTCGGGGCCCAGCTCATCGCGGATCCAGCTGCGCACATAGGGGGCAGACACATCCCACATGTTGATCTGCGGGTCGAGCTGGGTCGCGATCCCTTCGACCATCACCATGGTCTTTTGCAGCAGCAACAGATGCGGCTGCGTCCGCATGTCGAAATCGCGGGTGATGGCGAACAGACCGTCAAGCATCTGTCCCACGCTCAGCTCCGAAACCGGCTTGCCGCGCATC
>DAIQNS010000187.1:0-4771 GCA_036788315.1 Alteraurantiacibacter sp.
CACCAAAGCTGGTGCGGCGCGGCGCCATCATGTCTTCGCCGATCATGCCGCGGGCATAGGTATGATCATGCCCTTGCAGCACCAGATCGACCTTGTGCTTGAGCAGGGTCGGCAGGAGCGCGGCGCGCAGCCTGTCATTGTCGCGCCCCGTTCCCGACGAGAATACCGGGTGGTGCATCGATACGATCCGCCAGCGTGCGGGAGAAGCGGCAAGCTGGCGATCGAGCCATTCGGCCTGCACTGTCAGATCGGGCTGGTTGGTGTCGAGGATAAACAGATGCACATCGCGGCTGTAACGAAGCGCATAGACCGTCTCGTGCAGCACTTCGGGGAGTTCGGTTTCCACCGGCAGGCGGAATTGCGGGCGCCACAGGAAGGACAGCGCCTTTACCCTGTCAGCATCGCTCAAGCCGAGCGTTTCGTATTCGTGGTTGCCGGCAACAGGCACTGCCGGGATCATGGCGTGCAGAAAACTTCCTGCCTTGAACCATTCCGCCCATTCGAAATCGCGCGATCCGCGGTTCACAAGGTCGCCTGCATGAAGCATGAAATGCGCATCGGGCGCGGTCTGGAAAGCGGCGCGAATATTGCGTGACCAGTGCGACAGGATGCCGTTCTGCGCATCGCCGAGATAGATGAACTTCACCGGGCCAGCTTCGGGCGCAGTGCGCGTCTGGAACCATTCGCTCCACTTCTCGTCAGCGCCCATCACGCGGTAGGCATAAAGCGTGTCCGGGTTCAGCCCGTCGAACCGGACCGAATGGTACGCCACGGAAGGCAGCGCTTCGTTGTGCGCAACCGGTATGGCAACACCAGCGCGTTCGATAGCGTCGAGGTTGATGATCTGGGTCTCGGCACGCTCGGTCTGCGCTTGCAGATCAAACCGCGCATCAGGCACGGCCAGGGCGATCTGCGCCCTTGTGCTGGTGATGTCGCCGCTGGTGCGCCAGCTTACCGAAAGCGAGCGGGCGGGATCGCTTTCGAGCGTCGCGATTACCCGGTCTGGCCAGGCGCTTGCCTGCTGCCACGGGGGATGTGGCTCATGGTGCGCGCCTTCGTGGGCAGCGACGGGTGCCGCAAGCGCCAGCACAGCGGTGCAAAACAGTAAGGTCGAACGGTACATGTAAACCCCCATCGGCATTGTGTGCCGAGGGCGCTTTATGGGTTGGACATTTCCGAATTTGGTCAACTTCATTAAGAAGTGTTAATGCCGGAGCAGCCTCCGGCCAGAGCGCACCCCGCGCCCTCCCCCGCAGCCCCTCAGCTTCAATCAGGCTCGCGGTACGCCTCCAGCCCCTCAAGATCCTCGCAGTCGGTGAGCAGCAGCGCGGCGGGCTTGAAGCGGTCGAAATGCGCCATAACCACAGTCGCGAGCACCGTCAGCGGCACCGCCAGAAGCGCGCCCGCCAGTCCCCAGATGAGCGACCAGAACACCAGTGCCACCAGGATCACCAGCGGCGAGATCGCCAACCGGCGGCCCATCAGCTTGGGATCGACGAAATTGCCCAGCACCTGCTCGATCACCAGCAGCCCCGCACCCACGATCAGCGCGGTGCCGATATCGCGCGTCACGAACACATAAATTGTCGGCAATATCCCCGAAATGATCGAGCCGATGGTGGGAATGAAAGTCAGGAGCACGGTCAGGACGCCCCACAGCACCACATACTCCACCCCGAACGCCAGCAGGAAGGCCGAATAGAGCAAGCCGCTCAGCACCCCCATCAGCAGGCGGGTGGTGAAATAGGCCCTGAACTTGCTGCCCACGGAAATGCCAATGGCACTCCAGCGCCGGGCATTATTGCTGCCCTTGGTAATCGAGCGGATCTTCGCGTCCCAATTGCGCGCTTCGGTCAGCATCAGCAGCATCAGGAACACGATGAGCACGATACCGCCCAATGTGCTCGCGGTAAGGTTCAGTACGGTTAGCGCGCTCGCGGCCAAGTCAGCGCTGGTGGCGAGCGCGCTGGAGCCGGGGTCAGATCCATCGGAAAGGATGACGGGCATCTCGAAGGGCAGATCATCGAGCCGCTCGCGCAATTGCGGGCCGACTTCAAGCGCGAGGCCATAGACGCGGCGCGCAGCATAGCCGATGCCGGCAAAGAAGGTGATGAGTATGCCCAGGACCACCAGGAGACCGGCAACCGCGCCAAGCCAGCCGAGCGCGCGCGGCACGCGGTCGCGGATGGCCGCGACCATGGGCCACACAGCCAGCGCAAGGAGCAGCGCGGCGACGGTCGGCATCAGCACGGTATATGTCTCGCGCAGCAGCCACACCAGCGCCGCCGCCGCGAGCACGAACAGCAAGCCGTTGCGCAGTCTGGCGGCGCGGGCTTCGCGAGACGGGGCGGTGGCGGGCGAATTGCTCTCCATGAACGACAGAATGTGTCGCAAGCCAGAAACGTTCCTCGGCTTGGTCAAAATCTGGTCGGCTTGCAGGCAACAGATCGGCGTTTCGGAGCCTCAATGGTGCCCGCGCGGCAGAAGCGGCTATTCTTCGCCCGTTGTTGCGCGTTCCACGGCTATACCTGCCGTCAGTCCGTGGATCGAGGTCGAAAGAACGATGGTGAAGGCTACGATCGCCCACAAGGCTCCTTCATTGACCAGTTCGACGTGATGACCCGCATAAGCGAGATAATAGACCGAGCCGATCCCACGCACACCGTAAAAGGACATGACCGCTCTAGGTCGCCACTTCAGGCTTAAGCCCGCAAGCGCCAGCCAAGCAGCCACGGGGCGAATAATGAAGATCAGAGACAGAGCGATAATCGCTTCCGGCCATCCAAGGTAAGGCCACAGGCTCGGCAGCGCTGCGCCCAGGGCAACGAGTATGAGAGCGGTCAAGGTGTGTTCTATGCTTTCGGAGAAGTCGTGTAGCCGTGCGTGGAATTCGTTCTCGCTTTCCTGTCGTCGAAGCACGAGGCCCGCGACAAAAGCAGCGATAAATCCGTAGCCTTCGATCAATTCGGTCAGGCCGTATGCAAAAATAACGCCGGCAAAAGCGACAACACCTGTCTGCGTGGTCGAAAGGGCATTGCCTCGGGGCCAATCGAACAGCAGCTTTCCCAAGAGCCATCCCACTCCTGCGCCCGCAACCGCGCCAACGAGCACGCGGTAAACAATGTCGCGCAGGGCCCATTCGGCGAGCAGGCCGGTGCTGATGACGCCCGCAGTCGCGATCGCAATTCCAAGGTGCACGAACGGGAACGCCAGTCCGTCATTCAGACCGGCCTCGGTCGTCAAAGCAAATCGAACGGGATGTTCACCGCCTTCCGATGGACGACCTACCTGGACTTCGCCTGCAAGCACTGGATCGGTCGGAGACAGGACTGCGCCAAGCAGAAGAGCTCCTGCCAATGTCATGCCTGCAGCCTGCCATCCGACTACCGCCAAAGCGATGATCGTCAGTGGCATCGCGATCGCCAGCAGCCGGAAGGTGGGCTTCCACAAGCCACGGCCAACCAGCCGGTCTATTCGCAGTCCCGTGCCAAACAAGCCCAATATGACGCAAAGCTCGGCGACCACTTCCCAGATACGAGGAGAATCGATGGGGCTGATGGCCGCAGGCATTCCCGGAACCCATGCAAACATCACAAATCCGGTAAGCAGCAGCAGCGCAGATGCAGCCGGTTCCCTTCCCGAGATAAAGCGGGGCGACCAGTAGGATACAATTATGGCGAAGCCTGCGGTGGCGAACAGCAAATGGTAGGGATCAAATTCGAACATCAAACCTCCAGCACGCGCTGTCAGAGCAAGTCACCGCGCCAGAGAGCAAAAGCCAGAGAGCAAAAGCCAGAGAGCAAAAAGACGACTATCCGCTAACGCAAAGCCTTGCGAAGCTGTTCCCGGAAACAGGCCATTGCGCCCAGCGTCCTCACGCGCAGCGCACCCCGCCCTCAAGCTCGCCAGTCTCCACCTGCAAGGTCGCATGGCAGATGGCGTGCCGTTCCTCCAGCACGCGGGCGGCATCGCGCAGGAAACTGTCGCCGGGGCAGCCTTCGGGCATCACCAGATGCGCCGTCAGCGCGGTTTCGGCCGAGGACATCGGCCAGATATGCAGATCTTCCACCCGCTCCACGCCCGGCAGCGCGGCGAGCGTCCCGCGCACCGCTTCGACCTCAATGCCATCAGGCACGGCCAGCAGGCCCATCCGCACCGAATCGCGCAACAGGCCCCATGTGCCCCAGCCGATCACCGCGAGGATGACCAGGCTCACGAAAGGGTCGATCCACAAGGCGCCGGTGAACAGGATTGCAAGGCCCGCCACCACCACGCCCGCCGAAACCAGCGCGTCGGCGGCCATATGGATATAGGCCCCGCGAATATTGATATCGCCCTTGCGGCCGCGCATGAACAGGAGCGCGGTGCCGACATTGATGGCAACGCCGATCCCCGCCACCCATATCATCACCATCGCATCGGGCGCGGCGGGCGCGATTATGCGGTGCACCGCCTCGATCCCGATCACCACCATCGCCACGATCAGCAGGATCGCATTGGCGAACGCCGCCAGCATGCCCGAGCTCTTCATCCCGTAAGTGAAGCGCGAGGTGGCAGGCCGCCGCGCCGCCGTGGCCGCGACCCAGGCGATGATCAGGCCCAGCACATCGGAGAGATTGTGCCCCGCATCAGCGACCAGCGCCATCGAACCCGAAACGAACCCCGCCACTGCCTCGACCACGACAAAGCCGCCATTGAGCAGAATGCCCAAGGCAAAGGCGCGGTTGCGGTTCGGTCCGCCCCCGCCATGATGCCCGCCATGATCGTGCCC
>DAIQNS010000188.1:0-4720 GCA_036788315.1 Alteraurantiacibacter sp.
GTCGGTGCTGTCGTGATAGAAGGCAGAGAGCGCGCCCACCACGCCGCACATGATCGCCATGGGGTGCGCATCGCGGCGGAACCCGCGATAGAAGGTCATCAGCTGCTCGTGCAGCATGGTGTGTCTGCTGATAGTCCAGCTGAAATCATCCAGCTCTTCCTTGCTTGGCAGCTCGCCGTTCAGCAGAAGATAGGAGGTTTCCATGAAGCTCGACTGTTCGGCGAGCTGACCGATGGGATACCCGCGATGCAGGAGAACGCCTTCATCGCCGTCAATATAGGTCAGCGCGCTTTCGCACGAGGCGGTCGACTTGTAACCGGGATCAAACGTGAACTTGCCGGTCGTGCCATACAGTTTGCGTATATCGATGACATCGGGGCCGGTGCTCCCTTCGAGCACGGGAAAATCAAAGGTTTCACCCCCTACATTGAGCTGCGACTGTTTATCGGTCACGAACTGTCTCCTTCATCAAGCTATTGCTGCGAGCGCCCTGGTCAAGCCGCTTGCGCGTCAATCCGCGCCAGGCTCTCCTCCCGTCCGAGAAGAACCAGCACATCGAAAATTCCGGGCGACGTGGTTTGCCCCGTTAGCGCCGCACGAAGCGGCTGCGCAAGCTTGCCCAGTCCCAGCCCCAATTCCTGCGCATAGGCGTTAAGACTGGCCTCCAGCGCATCGATTGTCCAGCTTTCTTCCGCGCGCAAATGCGCCGAAATCTGCGTCATCCGGGTGCGCGCTTCGGCATCGAGAAGCTCGGCGGCCTTGTCGGTCAGGCTCAGCGGGCGTTTGCTGAACAGGAAGCCCGCACCATCGGCAAGCTCGTTGATATCGCGCGCGCGCATCTTGAGCACCGGCATTGCTTTGGTGAGCAGCGCGGTATCCTCGAGCTTCAGCCGTGCTGCGACAATCTGCGCCAGCCGCGCATCATCGGCCTCGCGAATGTAATTTCCGTTCATGTTGAGCAGCTTCTTCATATCGAAGCGGCTCGGTCCCTTATTGACCGCATCGATATCGAACAGGGCAATGGCCTCCTCGATCGAAAACTCTTCCTTGTCGCCATGGCCCCAGCCAAGCCGCAGCAGATAATTGAGCAGCGCCTCAGGCAGAATGCCCAGCTCGTCCCTGTAGGCATCGACGCCCAGCGCGCCGTGCCGCTTGGACAGCTTCGCGCCATCATTGCCGTGAATCAGCGGGACATGCGCATAAACCGGCTCGTGCCAGCCTTCTTCAATGGCCTGCCCGGAATAATGCCCCGACATCGCCCGGATGACCTGCAATTGCCGAAAGGCATTGTTGAGATGATCATCACCGCGAATGATATGGGTGCAGCCCATGTCCATGTCGTCGACCACCACTGCGAGCATATAGGTGGGCGTGCCGTCGGCGCGCAGCAGGATGAAATCGTCGATCTCGCGGTTGTCGACCTTGACGCGGCCCTGGACTGCATCCTCAATGACTGTCTCGCCGCCTTCGGGTGTCTTGATACGAATAGTGAACTCAGCTCCCTCAGGAGCCTGAGCCGGATCGCGGTCGCGCCAGCGCCCGTCATAGCGCAGCGGCTGCTTGTTGGCGCGCTGCTCTTCGCGCATCTGGGTCAATTCCTCGGGCGTGGCGAAGCATTTGTATGCCTGCCCCGCAGCGAGCAGCTTGTGCGCTACTTCGGCGTGCCGCTCCGCACGTTCGGATTGGTAGACGATCTCGCCATCGAAATCGAGCCCGAGCCAGTCGAGCCCGTCGAGAATGACATCGATCGCTTCCTGGGTAGAACGCTTCTTGTCGGTGTCTTCGATCCGCAGCAGCGCCTTGCCGCCATGATGCCGGGCATAAAGCCATGAAAATAAACCGGTGCGTGCATTGCCGATATGCAGGAACCCGGTGGGGCTTGGGGCAAAGCGGGTCACGACGGGGCGTTTCCCCTCATCTTGCGCCGAACCCGTGCTTGCCATTGCCCCTGCAATCCTGTCTGATTTGCCGATGTCCTCGCAGCCGCAGCCTCTGGTTCCCCTTGCAGGTCAACCCGAGCATGTTGCGGCGCAGCGCACGCCTTGGCGTAGCTATCCCGCTTTGTCCAGCGTCGCTGACATTGCGGAAAGTTTTCTCGGCCGCGCAGGGTTCGATCGCGGTCCGTGGATGGCGATTGCTCTGGGCGGAGGGATTGTGCTGTGGTTCTGGCTGCCCGGCCCCGGGCTATGGGTCGCGGCGATGGCGACAGGCGTGGTTCTCGCGCTGGCTGCCGCGCTGGTCTGGAAGGGCCGCGAGGAGCGCACCAATCTTGTGTGGGCCTGCGTCGCAGTCGGCCTGCTGATGGCGTTTGGCATAGCGCTCATCTGGGCGCGCTCGGCGCTGGTTGGCGTCCCCGCGCTCGAACGGCCAGTTGCCATGCAAGTCGAAGGCCGTGTTCTCGACCGGATCGAGCAGCCCGCTGAAGACCGCGTGCGGCTCGTCCTTGCGATGCGGCACCCCGAAACCGGGGAAGCGGTGAAGGTGCGGCTTAACTTGCCGCTCGAACACGACCGCGAACAGATCCGGGAAGGCGCGCTGATCGCCGTGCAGGCGCGCTTGATGCCGCCTGCGCCGCCCATGCTTCCCGGATCTTATAATTTCGCCCGTGCGGCCTGGTTCCAGGGCCTCGCTGCGACCGGCAGTGCCTATGGCGAGGTCCGCGTGCTTGAACCCGCCGGGGCGAATAGCGGGACTTTGCTGTCGCGCTGGCAAAGGCAATTGTCGGCGCATGTGCGCACGCAGCTGGGCGGCTCGGCAGGGACCATTGCAGCGGCCTTCGCGAGCGGCGACCGCGGCGCCATTGACCCTGCCGATGACGACGCGATGCGTGATGCGGGATTGACCCATCTGCTCTCGATCAGCGGCCTTCATGTCAGCGCCTTGATTGGCGGCGCTTATTTTCTCGCCTTGCGGCTGCTTGCGCTGTGGCCGGGACTTGCATTGCGCGTGCGATTGCCGATTGCGGCGGCTGCCATCGGCGCGCTTGCGGGGATTGGCTATACCTTGCTGACAGGGGCGGAAGTGCCCACGGTGCGCAGCTGCCTTGCCGCTTTGCTGGTGCTGCTCGCTCTGGTCCTGGGGCGGCAGGCCCTTTCGCTACGCATGGTGGCAGTGGCGGCGGTGCTGGTCATATTGTTGTGGCCCGAAAGCCTTGTCGGCCCCAGCTTCCAGATGAGCTTCGCAGCGGTTGTCGCGATCATCGCCCTGCACAATGCCGCGCCCATTCGCGCTTTTCTCAAGCCGCGCGAGGAACATTGGCTCGGCTGGTTTGCAAGGCGCTCCACGATGCTGCTGCTTACCGGGTTGGTGATCGAAATTGCGCTTATGCCGATCGTGCTGTTTCACTTTCACCCTGCCGGGGTTTACGGCGCTGTGGCCAATCTTGTCGCCATTCCGCTGGTTACGTTCGTTTCGATGCCGCTGATCGCGCTCGCGCTGGTGCTCGATATCGCAGGGCTGGGCGCGCCGGCATGGTGGCTGACGGGCAAATCACTCGATCTGATGCTTGCCATTGCGCATTTTACCGCCAGCCAGCCGGGCGCGGTGAAGCTGTTTCCGCAGATGGGCTACGGCACGCTCGCGCTGTTTGTTGCGGGCGGGTTGTGGCTGGCCCTGTGGCGCGGGAGAGCGCGGCTATGGGGCTTTGTTCCTGCGGGCGTCGCGACGCTTCTGCTGCTGGCAACGCCGGTGCCCGATCTGTTGATCTCCTCCGATGGCCGCCATGTCGGGATCAGCGGTGAGAACCAGCAATTGCTCATGCTGCGTGACAGCCGCAGCAGCTATGCGCGCGACAATCTGACCGAGCTTGCGGGGCATGATGGGGAGCCCACGCTGCTGGCAGAGTATCCGGGCGCGCAGTGCAGCGCGGAATTCTGCGTCATCACGCTCAAGAGGGCAGGGCGGGACTGGTCGATCCTCATGAGCCGCAACCGGGAACTCGTCACCGAAAGAGCACTTGCCGCAGCATGCGAGCGGTCAGATATCGTTATTTCGGACAGGTGGCTGCCGCGCTCATGCAGGCCGCGCTGGCTCCGCGCGGATCGGCGCATGCTCGAACAAACCGGCGGAATGGCGATCGTGCTGGCCGATCAGCGCATTACCACGGTCGCGCAGATGCAGGGCAATCATGGCTGGTGGCGCGGACGTGAGGCCAATCAGGACAAATAGCCCGCGCACCAAGCTTCAATTGTAGCGGCGCAGCAGCCCGGCAAGCTTGCCTTGCACCTCGACTTCGGCATCGCTGTAAATCTGCGGGTCTAGTGCGGCGTTGGCCGGATCAAGCCGGATCATGCCGCCATCATGATGCAGATATTTGAGTGTTGCTTCCTCGCCCCGGATCAGGGCAACGACGATTTCGCCGCTACGCGCTTCCTGACGTGACTCGATGACCAGCGCATAATCGCCGTCAAATATGCCCGCTTCAATCATCGAATCGCCGGAAACTTCCAGCGCATAATGATCGCCTGCGCCAAGCAGCGCAGCAGGAACAGGCAGCATCTGATGATCTTCAATCGCCTCGATCGGCGCACCTGCGGCAATCCGGCCATGAAGCGGAATTTCGATGACGTCGTTAGCCGGGCGCGGGGTGCTGAGCGCAGGAGATGTGATCGCCTTCACCGTACTATTGGCGGCGCGCGAGGCCATGACGTCCTCGGGCTGCTTGAGCACTTCAAGTGCACGCGCCCGGTTCGCCAGACGGCCGATAAAGCCGCGCTCTTCC
>DAIQNS010000189.1:0-2358 GCA_036788315.1 Alteraurantiacibacter sp.
TCTTCGAGCGCGGGCGCGATCATCTTGCACGGGCCGCACCATTCGGCCCAGAAGTCGACCAGCACGGGCTTGTCGGCATCGAGCACATCGGCCTGAAAGCTGGCATCAGTTACATTAACGGTGGCCATAATCGTGTATCTCCTGATTTGGCGTCATATTTAAGATCACTGCGCCCTTGCGCAATATCGCACGGGACAAAGGATTACTGCGGCATGGCCAATTCCGGCTTGTGCGCGCTGATGGTTACTTCGGGAATGACAATCATCTGCGGGGTTTGCGTGTAGAGAAGCGCCGCCTCGATTGTCCGGCCCGGATAAATCGCCTCGAGCGCGGCGACATAGGCGGCCATCTGCCTCAGCGTTGCGACGGGCACCTGCGCCAGACTGGCAGGCGGACGCCGCGCGGTTTTGAAATCGGCCACAAGGATGCGATCCTTCTCGATCAGCAGCCGGTCTATTGTTCCTGCAATGACATGCTCGCCGAGCCTTGCGGCAATCGGCACTTCAGCGAGCGCCGCAGGGCCAAACAACGCGCGCCATTGCGGCTGCGCCAGCACTTCAAGCGCGCGTTCGAGCATCTCGGCCCGCTCAGCCTCGGATAGCGCCGCCGCCTGCCGCGCGAGCCATGCGCGCCCGCTTGCCTCGCGCAAATCCTCAGGCACATCGGGCAATCGCTCGAGCAGTGCATGGATCAAAATCCCGCGCCGCGCTGCAATCGCTGCCTGAGGCGCGGGCAGCGGCGGGTCCGCGCCGTAATCCTCGCCCAGTGCCGAAGGCGCGAGCGGGCGCGGCGGGCGCGGCTCCTCGCCAATCGCGCGCGTGGCCCAGTCGGGCACGCCGGGAAGGATCGGCAGCGAAGCCTGCTCGCGCGATGTGACAGGCGGCGCGCGCGTGCCGATTTCGTATCGTACGCCCCACAAATCATCAGGGATCGCATCGCCATCGAACAACTGCGCCAGCACGCCATGCCAGCTACCTGCGGGCGCCTCGGTCTTCTTCTTGTTGAGCGCTCCGCCGATGAACAGCGCTTCCTCTGCGCGGGTCATGGCAACATACAGCAGCCGCCAGTGCTCCTGCAGTTCGCTGGCTTTGGCCTTTTCATACTGCTGGGCAATGCGGCCAAACCGCTGGCCCTTGTTCACATCGGGGATCGGCACCAGGCATCCCGATTCCTCCTCGACCAGCGAAACATCTTTCGTGTGCGATTCCGCAGGATCGCCGCAGGCATCGGCCAGAATGACAATCGGTGCCTGCAACCCCTTGGCCCCGTGCACGGTCATCACCCGAACCAGCCCGCCTGGCCCCTCGGCTTCGCGCTTCACTTCGCCATCATCGCTGTCGAACCAGTGGATGAAGCCCTGCAGCGAGGGCGTGTGGTTGGCGGCAAACTGGTGCGCTGCATTGAGCAATTCGTCGATCTGGTCGCCCGCCTCGCTGCCGAGCCGGTCAATCAACTTGCGGCGCCCGACCCATGGGCCCACGAGCATCCAGTGCAGCAAAGCTTGGGGCGGCTCGAAATCGGCGCGCGAAAGAAGCGCTTTCAACTGCTCCACTGCCGGTGTGACTTCGGGATGCGCGTTCGCGTCCAGATGCCGCCATAGCGTTATGGCCTTTTCCCCGCGGTAGCCGTGTTCGAGCAATTGCTCCTGCGTCCACCCGATCAGCGGCGAGACGAGCAGGCAGGCAAGGCTGAGATCATCGCGCGGCTGCACCGCAAAGCGCAGCGCCGCCATCAGATCCTTGACCGCAAGCGGCGCGCCGAGCCGCAGCCGGTCGACCCCCGCAACTGCAACGCGTTCTGCGTGCAGCCGCGCAACGATCAGGCTTGCGAGCTCCGCGCGCTTACGCACGAGCACCATGATATCGCCGGGCTGCGCGTTGCGCGCGCCGCCCTTGGCGAGCGGAAAGCCTTTGTCGAGCCAGTCCTTGACCTGCGCCGCGATGCGATCGGCCATGCGCCGGTCGGATTTGGTGATGCGCAGATCGGCGCCTTCGTCCTTGTCGCTTTCCGCGCTTTCCTCCTCCCCGGAAGAACCCGCGTCTTCGCCGCTTTGCGCCGGAACCGGCTGCCACAAGGTCACAAGGCCGGGGCGATCATCGCCGATATGCGGATCGGGCTCCTGATCTAGGCCGAAGTTCGCGTGACCGATCAGCGCGATGGCCCGGTCGACGAATTCGAGCACGGGCCGCGAAGTGCGGTAGCTGCGCCCGAGCGGCAATTCCTGCAAGTTATCGTAGGCGTGATTGGCGCGCAGCTGCTCGGCATTCGCCTTGCGCTCGCGTAGCTTTTTCGCATAACTTTTGCGCGCGCTGGCGAAGTTTTCGGGGCTCGTGCCCTGGAAGCCGAAGATCGCCTGCT
>DAIQNS010000189.1:2369-4700 GCA_036788315.1 Alteraurantiacibacter sp.
GTAATCCCCCACCACGAAGATCGAGCGGTTGCGGCCATCCGCCTGCCCTTCGCCCGCGAAGAAATCGCCCGTCAACGCATCGATAATGTCCCACTGCGCGGAATTGGTGTCCTGGGCTTCGTCGATCAGCACATGATTGATCTGCCGGTCGAGCTTGTAGCGGATCCAGTCCCCCATCGCGGTCGTGTTGAGCAGCCCCGCCGCGCGCTCGATCAGATCGTTGAAATCGACAAACCCCTCGCGCGCCTTGGCCTCGTCCCAGGCAAGCGCATATTTGCGCCCCAGTTCGAGCGCCGGGGTAATCGTATTGGCGAGTTCGAGAAGTGTGTGCTGCTCACAGATCGGCTCGAGCGTGGCCATGGCTTGGCTCGCCACGGCCTTGATGTCGGAATCGAATTTCTCAAGCCTGTTGGCGTGTTTGAGTTCGCGTTTGTCATTGAACAGATTGATAATCAAATTGGCTGCGGTCGCCGCGCGCCGCTCTGCGTCACTCCCCAGCCATTCGTGGATCGCCGGGATATAATCCTGCGCCGACTTCGTGCCCCATTGCTCATAAGCGGCCAGCACGCGGCGCAGCGGCGCGCAGTCGAATTGCCCCTCCTCGCACATCTGCCCGATGCTCTTAAGCGTGACATCAGCGCCCAGCCCGATCAGCCGTTTCACCCGGTCGGCCATCGGCGGCTGCCAACCGCCGGGCCCGAGCCAGAGATCGCGCTCCCCCGCACAGCGCGCAAGCCAGCTGCGCGCGCCCGAAGGTCCCCTGGCAAGGCTCAACCCTTCCAGCGCCGCGAGAGCTTGCGGGTCGCTCTTCTCCCAGATCGCCACCTGTTCGCTGAGCACGCGCCGGGCGAGCGCCTCGCGGTCGCGGTCTTCCATCGGCCGTGTGCCGGGAACAAGCCCGGCTTCCTCGGGAAAAGCGCTCAGGAGCCATTGCGCAAAGGCATGGATCGTATCGATCCTCAGGCCCCCGCCCGGGCAATCGAGCACCGCGGCGAACAGGCTGCGCGCACGCGATATCGTGGCCGGATTGTTCTTGGCGCCGATCGCGACCAGATCCTCGCCCAATTGCTGATTGGGAAGCCTTACCCAGCCTGCCAGCACCTCGTTGACACGCGTGGCCATTTCCGCCGCGCCCGCCTTGGTGAAAGTCAGGCACAAAATCTCCTCGGGCCGCACCTCTTCCTCGAGCAGCAACCGCAAAACGCGCGCGGAGAGCACCTGCGTCTTGCCCGTGCCCGCCGACGCCGAGAGCCAGACACTATCGTGCGGCTGCACCGCGCGCGCCTGATTGTCCTTGAGCTGATAGACCTTGGCGCTCACGATGTACTCTCCCGGCCCATCCACTCGGTCAGCCGCATGAGCTGGTCATAGGTGGCATAGATCGGCGCATCGGGATTGGCGCGCGCAAGAAAGGGTTCCTCGCCAAGGATGAAGCTGTCCAATGCTTCATGGAGCAACTTCTCCATCTTGGGGAGGAAGTCATCGAGCGGCAGTCCGCGTTTGCTGGGCGGGCTGATCGGGTTACCAACATACCCAAAGCCGGTCAGGCTGTCCTTGTGCTTGGCCAGCGACCAATACTCAAAGCCCCTCGCGTGGCCGTCAATCCCGTCAAAACCTCCAGCCTCGATGATCAGGCCAAGCGTACCCAGTTGCAGCCTGTATCCAGCCTTGACCTCATCAGGACTGGGAGGCTTGCCGGTCTTGTAATCCACCACTGCGAGCGAACCGTCGGGCAGGCGGTCGATCCGGTCCGCGCGCCCTTCGACACAAACGCCGCGATAGTTCAACACGCCTTTCACTTCGACACCGGCAATTGTCCGCTCCGGCTCCTGCCCCAGTTTCCAGACGATCCATTCGAGCGCCTTGGCGAGACGCGGGCGCCACAAGGCGCGTTGCAGCGGATGCGCGGCCATTTCGGCGAGGTGGCGCTCGGTCAGCTCTTCGAGCGTGCCCTGCCCCTTGTGCCATTGCTCGATGATCTTGTGCGCCAAGGAGCCTTCCCACGCGGGAGTGGGCGTTGCATCGAGCGTTTCGAGTTCTCTCAGGCGCAGAATGTTCGAGGCGTAGAACTGGTACGGGTCGGAGCGCAGGCGGTCGAGCGCGCTGGCGCTGATCTTGCGACCGCGCTGCTCGGCACTGGGCATCGGCGCGGGGCGCGGATAGAGCGGAAGGCTTTCGGGCGGCGGCTCGAGCGCGCGGGCCAGCTCGACCGGAAACTTGTCCTCGTAATCCTTGACCAGCGGATTTCCCAGCAGTGCGCGCACGCGCAGGAGGAAACGCGAGGCAATCGCGGGGCCAGCGGCATCGCGGCGCGCGCGGGTCAGCACCACT
>DAIQNS010000190.1:0-4629 GCA_036788315.1 Alteraurantiacibacter sp.
CCAAGATCGAACGGGCCGTCGGAGCATCACGCTTCGGCGGCCTTTTCTATTCCCCCGTCAACTCCACCAGCCACACTTCCGGCCTCGTGCCGAAGCGCAGCGGCAGCAGGCTTGTCCCGATGCCGCCGCTAGTGATGACGGTCTGACCGCGTTCCTGTGTCACTCCGCAGGCGAAGCGGTCGCCATAGCGCGAGAGATAGGAGGGCGCGCCGATGAAAGGCAGGCGGATTTGCCCGCAATGCGTGTGGCCCGCCAGTACGAGGCTGATCTCGCTGGGCACATGCGGAAACACGTCGGGGCTGTGGGTGAGGATCAGGCGGCCGCCTTCGAGGCCTTTCATCGCTGCCAGTGTGGCGGGAAGATCATCGCGCCGCGTATACGCATCATCGACCCCGCCGATCACGAGCGGACCAACCTGCGCCGCCTCATTCTGCAAAACACGCACCTTGCTCGCGGCCAGTTCGCGCGAGAGGCCGGGCCAGTCGAACCAGTGATCATGATTGCCCGGCGCAACCCAGACGCCGAGCGGTGCGGAAAGCTTGCCCAATGGGGCCACGATTTCGGCGGCGCTGTAGATCTTGGTAGCGGTCATTTTCTCGCTCACCAGATCGCCCGCGATGAGCACGATATCCGGCTGCAAGGCGTTGACCTGTGAGACAATGCGGGCAAGGCGCGAGGGCGGCATGTCGGGCCCGGCCACATGGATATCGGCCAGCAAGGCGACCATTACCGGCGGCGCGCCCGCGGGCATGCCCTTAAGCGCGATGCTGGCGCGCTGGATCACCGGATCGCCCATGGTGTCGGACCAGGCTTTTGTGCCGAGCAAAAGACCGATGATCAGCAAACCGAGTGCAATCCACTTCCAGCGGCGCAAAATTGCAACGAGCAAAGCCTTAAGGCGGGTCATTGTCGATATTCGTTTCGCAGATCGGGGGAAGGAAACAGGGGTCACCGTTGCCTGTTAGGTGCAAAATCCCGCATAATTCCTGAATGGACCAAAGCCAGCAGACCCGCAATCAGGCAATCGAAGCCCTGCGCATTCTCGCTGCCTTGGCGATTGTGGCGTTTCATGCGCAGCTTGGCGATTATCGCTGGTGGCATGCGGGGCTGGTGGTGTTCGTCTTTCTCGCCGCGCTGTTTGCTGTGCGCCCGGGCGAGGGGCAGCGATCGGCGCTAGCGATCGTTCGGCGGCTCATCGTGCCATTTGCCTTCTGGTACGCGGTCTACCTTGCGGCGAATTACGCCATGGGCAGGCCGCTCCTGCTCGCCGACAATGCCGTGACCGCTGTTCTTGCAGGGCCCAGCTTTCACCTGTGGTTCCTGCCTTTCGCCGCGCTGCTTTTCATGATCATTACGCAGATCACGCGGCTGTCTTTGCGTTTGCAGCAGTTTTGCGGCGTTGTTTGTGCACTGGGAGGCTATGCGGCCCTGTTTGCCAGCGCAATGTGGTTCCCGCTGCTGTGGGATTTGCCGGTGCCGCTTACCCAGTGGGGCCATGCATTCCCTGCCGCATTGCTCGGCATCGCCGCCGGCCTTCAGCTTCGCGAAGATCGTTTCTCGCGCAAGCTCATCCTGTTTTGCATCGGGCCTGCGCTGATCGGAAGGATTTTCGGCATCTCGTCCATCGTATTGGCCTATTATGCGGGTTTCCTCGCCATTTCGCTCATGATGGTCCTCTCGCGCTATTGGCCAGAGCGCCTGTCGGTCCAGCCCATCGCGGATTGCATGTTCGGCGTTTATCTCACCCACATCATCGCGCTCGCCGTCGCAGCGCGGCTGGTCGAGCGCGGGAGCATCGCGCAGGTCATCATCGCCTTCGCGCTCAGCCTTGCAGCCGTTTGGGCAGCGCGGCGTTTCGTGCCTGTCAGCAAGGCTGTGCTGGGATAGCGAACAGGCGCACTTGGCAGCGCGTCCGGTGTCACTATAAGGGCCGCCAACCAATTCCAGCTTCAAGGACCGCCGCGACCATGCTTCTGCCTGACACCAAACGCATCCTGCTCAAACTCTCGGGCGAAGTGCTGATGGGCGAACAGGAATACGGGATCGATCCGGCCTTTGTCATCCGCCTTGCCGAAGAAGTGATCGCAGCGAAGGACACTGGCCTCGAAATCTGCCTGGTGATCGGCGGGGGCAATATCTTTCGCGGCATTTCGGGCGCGGCCAAGGGGCTCGACCGCACGACGGGCGATTACATGGGCATGCTGGCGACCGTCATGAACGCGCTGGCGATGCAGAATGCGCTGGAGAAGCTGGGCGCGCCGACGCGCGTGCAATCCGCCATTCCCATGCCCGCGGTGTGCGAGCCCTACATCCGTCGCCGCGCTGAACGGCATCTGCAGAAGGGGCGCATCGTGATCTTTGCGGCCGGCACCGGCAATCCCTTCTTCACCACCGATACCGGCGCAGCCCTGCGCGCGGCCGAAATGAGCTGCGATGTCCTTCTGAAGGGCACCAGCGTGGACGGCGTTTACGATTCCGACCCGAAAACCAATCCGGATGCGACGCGATTTGATACAATCAGCTATTCGCGCGTATTGTCGGATAATCTCAAGGTGATGGATGCAGCCGCAGTTGCCCTGTGCCGTGAAAATGCGATCCCCATCGTGGTCTTTTCGATCCGCGAAAAGGGCAATGTCGCAAAGGTGCTGGCGGGCGAAGGCGTGCAGACAATTGTAACGAAAGAGAGCTGATCCAATGGCGAAATACGACAAGGCCGATATCGAACGGCGCATGAGCGGGGCAGTCGACAGCCTCAAGGGCGACCTGGGCGGATTGCGCACGGGCCGCGCCAATGTGGGACTGCTTGATCCGGTGATGGTCGAGGTCTATGGCGCGATGATGCCGATCAATCAGGTTGCCACAGTCAGCGCACCCGATCCGCGCATGCTGTCGGTGCAGGTATGGGACAGGAGCAATGTCTCGGCGGTGGAGAAGGGCATTTCCAAGTCCAATCTCGGCCTCAACCCGATGACCGACGGGCAAACGATACGCCTGCCTTTGCCCGATCTCACGCAGGAACGCCGCAAGGAACTGGCCAAGCTCGCCGGCTCTTATGCCGAGAAGGCCAAGATCGCTATTCGCAATGTCCGCCGGGACGCGATGGAAGCGCTCAAGGAAGATGAAAAGAAGAAGGACATCTCCGAGGATGATCGCAAGCGGCTCGAGGACGAGGTGCAGAAGCTTACCGACAAATATGTCGCAGATGTGGACAGTGCGGCTGAAGCGAAGGAGAAGGAAATCCTGACGCAGTGAGGGGGTCATAAATTGCCACCTCTCTTTCCGCTCGCCCTGAGCTTGTCGAAGGGCTGTTTTTCTTATTTGGCGTTGTACCGGCACAAAAGGGCAATGCTTCGACAAGCTCAGCATGAGCGGGGTTGGTGATGGCGCAGCCGGATATGTCCCTTAAATATCCCCGCCACGTCGCCATTATCATGGACGGTAATGGCCGATGGGCAAAGCAGAAGCATCTGCCGCGCGCCATGGGGCACCGGCAAGGCGGGGAAGCCGTGCGCCGCGCGGTGCAGGCGGCCGAAGTGCTCGGGCTGGAATGCCTCACGCTCTATGCTTTTTCTTCCGAAAACTGGAAACGCGACGATAGCGAGATAAGCGATCTGATGAACCTCATGCGGCGCTTCATCGAGGGTAATCTGGAAGATATGATTGAGCGGGGCGTGCGGCTCAGACTCATCGGGGATTACAAGGCTTTTGCGCCCGATATTGTGACAAAGCTTGAAGATGCGCTGGAGCGGACCAAAGAGGGCGAGCGCACGCTGGCAGTGGCGCTGAATTACGGCGCGCAGCAGGAGCTGGCGCGCGCAGCCGGGCTTGCGGCGCAGGAGGGCGAGGTGACGCCTGCGGCAATCGAGAAGCATCTCTACACCGCCGATCTGCCCCCGCTCGATCTGCTCATCCGCACCAGTGGCGAAGTGCGCCTGTCGAACTTCCTGCTGTGGCAGGCGGCCTATGCGGAAATGCTGTTCATGGATGTTCTTTGGCCCGATTTCGGCGAAGAGCATCTGCGCGCGGCCTGCGAGGAGTTTGCAAGGCGGGAGCGGCGCTATGGGGGACGGTGAACTGTCGAGCAAAGAGCGCAAACGCGACCGCATGAAACGCTATGCCAAGCGCGCTGTCGCCGTGCCGCTTTCGGTGCGCACGAGCGATCTGCCCAAACGCGCGGCGAGCGCGGTGGTGATGCTGGTTGTGTTGCTGGGCTTGCCTTATCTGTTCGGTGAAATTGCCATACTGACGCTTGTTTATCTCGTGCTTGCTGTCGGGCTTGGTGAGCTCGTACGTCTTCTTTTCAGAGTCTCGAGAAACCTCGCGTTTCGAGCGGGCGCAATCCTTGCTGGTGCAGCATATTTCTTGCCAAGTGTCGCATTGGTGACGGAGAAGCCAACCGCGATTTTCTGGCTGGTGGCTGTTGTGGCTAGCATTGATATATTTGCATACTTTTTTGGGCGGACCATTGGTGGTCCAAAGATCGCACCGCGCATTAGTCCTTCCAAGACTTGGGCGGGACTTTTCGGAGGCGCGGTCGGCGCTGTGATAATGTTGATCGTTATAAGCCGGGTTCACGCCGCTTTCGCCTGTGATTGGATCATCTATATCGCAGATGGAGGTTTGCTAGGA
>DAIQNS010000191.1:0-4580 GCA_036788315.1 Alteraurantiacibacter sp.
GATGCGTTTCTCCAGATCGGCAATCTGCGCCATGATCCGTGCGCGCGCCTGTGCGCTGTCCGCTTCGCAGTGGACCGAGCGCGCGGTCATTTGCATCGCAATGGCCTGATAGCGTTCGTGAAGCTCGCCCACTGGTTCAATGGACCTTGGCGAGGCCAAGCGAGCCGGGGTTCATCAGCCCGTGCGGATCGACCTCGGCTTTGACCGCTTCGAGCAAGGCGAGCGCGGCAGGATCGAGGCTGTCGCGGTAGCGATAGGTGCGCGCGATCTGCATATGCGCCGCGCCCATTTCGAACAGCAGATCGACCAGCTGATCCTTGATCCGGCACACCGCTTGCCAGGTTTCCTCGTCATGTTCATGCACAGGCAGCTTGGCGAGATGATCGGCGGGCACCGCGTCATCGATCACCGGATTGCGCGTGTCGGGCCAGTAGAGGCACGGCTCCACCACCACCGAGGACGCGCCCACGGTCGCGATCAGAGTGCCGTGGAAAATGCCGTGCTTCTCCATCAATTCCTTGTTGTCATCATACAGGCTGGCAACCGCGGCAAAGACCTTCGCAGCATCGGCGTGTCGGATGACACCATGCACCGGCACCCAGCGGTCGCCGCCGGGGCTGAGGATCATCGTTGCCGGGCCAAAAGGATTGGCGCGGACCATCTTGGGGATGGTGTTTTCCACCTCGCGCGCGCCATGGTCAGCGGCCAGCTTGCGCACGGCTACAAGATCGGCATCGGCGGCGGGCTGGTTGCGGCCCTCGGTCATCACGTGCAGCGAAAACTTCGCATCCTTGAGGAAATCGCGGCCCGCCAGCGCGACCTTCGCGCCTTCCTTCAGGCCTTTGAGGATGCTGCCCTGCTTCTTCATCATGCCGACCAATTGCTTGGCATCGCTCGCAAGGCTCTCGCGCTTCATGCGGATGGCATTGAGATGCGGATCGAAGCCGAAACATTCGCTGGCAAGTCCGGCGCGGGCAATCGCGCTGCTTGCGGCGAGCTGCTCTTCGGCCGTTTCGAAGGCGAAGCTCGCATAGCCATGGCCAACCGCTTCGGGGATCAGCTGCATGGTGATCGTCGCCTTCATGCCCATCGCGCCATTGTCGGCCAGGAACAGGCCAACAAGATCGGGCCCATAGGGTCGCAGATAATCGCAGCCCACTTTCATCAGCGTGCCATCAGCCTTGACCATTTCGAGCGCGAGGACATTGCGCACGGCTGTGCCATGCTGCCCCGTGCCAAAGAAGATCGAGTTCTGGCTCATCCCGCCGCCGACCGTGGCCCTGATGCCCGACAGCGTGCCCCACATCGGCGTGCGCAGGCCCTTGGGCGCGAGCGCTTCGTTCAAGGTCTTCCAGGTGCAGCCCGCTTCGACAGTGACGGTCATGTCCGTCTCGTTGATCTCAAGCACGCGGTTCATCCGGCCCATATCGAACAGCACCGCGCCCGACACATCCTGCGTATAGCCGCCAGTATAGCTCCACCCGCCGCCGCGCGGCACAACCGCGTGCCCCGCGCGCGTTGCCGCGCCCACGGCAGCGGCCAATTGGTGCTTGTCAGCCGGGCGCACCACAGCGGCCAGATCGGCCCCGCGCGACCAGATGTCATGCGCGAAGAAATCGAGGCTTTGCGCATCGGTGAGCACTTCGGCGCCGCTGTCGCGCAGATGGTCGATGAGGGTGGGTTTGGCGAGAGTGGCCATCATGCAGGCTCCGGTCTGGCAGTGATTTCGCCCGGATTTGCAATCACTTCGGGCTTTTTGAAACTGGGATATTTGCCCAGGAAGAGCAGCAATAGCGCGCCTGCCAGAAACAGGAACATCGCCCCGAACAGGGCATTGTCATAGCTGCCTGTGGTATCGCGCACAGCGCCGTAGATGACGGGCGAGATTGCCGAACACACGCCGAAGGGCAGATACAGCATGCCGTAGATCTTGCCGTAATTGGCCATGCCGAAATAGCGGCTGGCGAGATAGGCGATAAGGTCGCTCTCTGCGCCAGCGGCAAAGCCGAGCATGAAGGCAGCGGCGTAGATTACCGTCACATTGGTCGACGTGCCCATCAGCAGGAAGCAGGCGATTGCCGGGATAGTCAGGATCGGCAGGCACACATAGGGCGCCCAGAACCGGTCCAGCAGCATCCCTGTGATGATGCGGCCGGAAAACAGGGCAATGCCGATCATGCCCATGATCCCGGCGCCGTCCTGCGCGGTCATGCCGTGCTGCTTGATGATCTCGGGCATGTGAATATGCGCCCCGCCGTAAGCGAGCGATACGCACATGATCGAGGCGAAGATGATCCAGAAGCGCGGCTGCCGGATCGCTTCGCCCAGCGTGAAACCCCCCGCATTGCCGCCATCGCGGATTTCGGCGGGCATTTCCTCGTTTCGGGGCTCGCGGAAGAAGAAGTATGCAATCGGCAGCGCCACGAGCAGCGGCAGCATCGCCACCACCGGATACATCCCGCGCCAGCCAAATTCGCCGATTGCCCAGACCGCGAGGCGCGGCACTGTGAGCGCTGAGATACTCGTGCCCAGCAGCATGATACCAAGCGCGAGCCCGCGGTTCTTGAAGAACCACAGATTGACCGCACGGCTCCATGTCACAGGCGTTGAGCCGATGCCGACCAGACCGACAAAGAACCACAGCAGAAACCACCCGAAAATCGAGGCGGGCGTCGCACCGACGAGCGCAAAGGTGAGGCCGAAAGCCAGGGTGGAAAGCATCGCCACCTTGCGCACGCCGTAAGTGTCCGCCATCCAGCCGAACACCGGCGCGAGCAGCGCCCCGGTAATGCCGTAGAACATCATCGCCGCGCTGATCTGGGCAAAGCTCCAGCCCAGTTCCTCGTTCATCGGACCGATCACGAAGCCGATCGTGTTGAACGGCAGCGGCGAGGCACCGCAGGCGACGCCGATCAGCGCGGCGAGCAGAACCTTCCAGCCCATCGAAAATTCGCCGCGTTGTTTCACTTCAGTCATGCAAGCGATGCTCCTTCAGGACATTTGCGTCGGATCAAGCCGTCCATTTTTACAGGTCCGCAGACTTTACCCAATTGACCTTCACTCACGCCGCAATTCGGCAGAATATACGTTGTGTGGACATTTGCCAGAATCACAGAGGTCTTCCTGACGCGCTTCGCGGTCAAATGCAAATTTGTCCGGACTAATCTTTCGCGCTAGTGGTGCTGGCAAGCGCGCGCGGAAGGGCCGAATCGCGCCATAGCCGCAGGGGCAGAACGGGGTAGCCGCCATGATCACGCTGTATTCGACCTTGGTTTTCATCCATTTGCTGTTGTTCGTCCTATGGCTCGGCGCGGATGTCGGGGTATATTATTGCGGGCAGCATTTCCGCCGCCGCAAGGAATACTCGCTCGACCAGCGGCTCGCGATGCTCAAGCTGCTCGTCATCATCGACATGATCCCGCGCACGGCCTGGGCGCTGATGGTGCCGCTCTCGCTCAGCGTGGTGGCGCAAGGCGGCTATTGGGATGTCCCCGCGCTGATCCTGTGGCCAGCGTGGATCGTGGGGCTGTTCTGGCTCTTCCTGGTGTGGGACAGCCACCATCACGACATGACCCCGCGCGCCGCGCGCAACCGACGCATCGAAGGCTGGTTGCGCTGGCTGATCGGCCTGTTCTATCTCGCGCTTGGCGCGATCAGCCTCGCCAATGGCGCACCGCTCGAACAGGGGTGGCTCGCGTGGAAGGCCTTCCTGTTCGGTGCCATTTTCGTCGCCGCGATCATGATCGACATCAGTTTCAAGCCGGTCGGTCCGCAATTGATGGCGGTGATCGAGAAGGGTTCGAGCGACGAAACCGAGCTTCCGCTGCTCGACACGATGAACCGCACGCGGATCTGGGTCTGGATGGTCTATGTGCTGCTCGTCGTCACGGCTTTCATGGGCAATGTGAAACCCGCCATCTAGCGGACAGAAAAATCCGCACCGCGCCAATGTGACAAAAGCGCAACACGGCGAAAGGTGCATGATCATGTGGAAAAATTTGTCTGGACAAATTTTTGCCGAATGCGAGATTACGGCACGATCACGGCTACGATCGGGGGACGAAACGTAGCGCGAAATGGAGGGTATAATCTGATGACGAAGCTCTTTCGAACCGGTCTTCTCGTGGCGACCATGCTGGCACCTGCGGCGCTGGTGGCGCCCGCCACTGTCATGGCGCAGGATACCGCCGGCACCGGCGCGCAGCAGGCTTCCGCCAGCAACCAGATCATCGTGACCGCGCGCAAACGCGAGGAAAACCTCCAGACCGTGCCGACCACGGTTTCGGTTGCCACATCGGAGACGATCGACCGGCTCGGTCTCGACAATCTGCAGGACATCGCCAAGACCACGCCCGGCCTCATCTTCGATGACAGCTTTGGCCGTGACGGCAATCGCCCGGTGATCCGCGGGCAAGCCAATATCCTTGGCCAATCGGGCGTCGCCTTCTTCATCGACGGCATCTATTACACAGGCTCGCTGGCCGATTACGATGTCGACACGATCGAGCGCATCGAAGTGGTCAAGGGCCCGCAAAGCGCGCTCTATGGCCGCAACACCTATTCGGGCGCGATCAACATCA
>DAIQNS010000192.1:0-4574 GCA_036788315.1 Alteraurantiacibacter sp.
TTGTCCGACCGCTTCGCTGAAGCCTTTGCCGAGCGCCTGCACCAGCATGTGCGCACAAGCTTGTGGGGCTATGCCAAGGGTGAGCAGCTGACCAACGAGGCGCTGATCAAGGAGCAGTATCGCGGCATTCGCCCTGCCCCCGGCTATCCCGCCTGCCCCGACCACACCCTGAAGCCGATCCTGTTCGATCTGCTGCAAGCGACAGAAAAGGTCGGCATCACGCTTACCGAGAGCCAGGCGATGTTGCCCACATCGGCCGTCTCGGGCTTCTATTTTGCGCATCCCGAAGCGGCCTATTTCGGCGTCGCGCGGATTGGGCAGGATCAGTTGGAAGATTACGCGCAGCGGCGCGGGATGGACTTTTCAGAGGCCGAGCGCTGGCTCCGGCCCAATCTGCATTGATTGACTGGATGAACCGCCTCAGCCGCCTTCGTCCCGGGACGCTCGTCTGGCTTGGCCTGTCGGTTCTGACGGCAATTTATCTGGCACTGTGGCAAGTGGTGCTGTTCGATGGCGCAGTGTTCGGGCAATTGTGGTTCCTGCCTGGAGTAGGCGTGATCGGGGCGATCATCGCCAATACCTCCGGCACTGGCGGCGGCGTTGTGTTTGTGCCTGTCTTCAATGCCTTGCGCGAATTCGAGGTGATGTATCTTGGCCCGGCACAGGTGGTCGCGGTATCCATGGCGATCCAGTCCTTTGGCATGACCATGGGCGCCCTGCAATGGACCGACCGCCTCCTGCACCAGCCATCGCCTGCCCCGCTCCATGCGCAGGTTCGCGCGCGCGATTACTTCACCGTTGCCGGGCTTGTCCTGATGCTGTCGCTGCCCGCCATGCTGCTTACCCAGCGGTATACGGCCTTTGATCAGAATGCGGTTCTCCTGGGCTACAAGGTGTTCTCGATAGCGCTTGGCCTTGCGCTGATTGTCACCACTTGGACCATCAACCGCAACCGGCCTGAACGCGCCCGGCTCGAACACATCGATATCCTCGTCCTGCTCCTGATCGCCATCCCCGGCGGCATTCTCACGGCGCTTTTTTCGGTCGGCATTGGCGAACTGGTCGCGCTCTATCTGTTTATACGGCATTACCCGGTGTTGCTGTGCACCGGCGCGGCCTGTCTGATCTCCTCGATCAGTGTGATACTGGGGAGCATCTGGCATGTGCAGACCGGAGCGATAATGTGGGAAGTGGTGCTGCTCGCCGCGCCGGGGGCGGCGCTTGGTGGCTTTCTTGCCCGGCCGATTGCCTTGTGGTTGGGCGCGCGACGTCTCAAGACATTGGATGGCGGATGGATTGTGCTCTCCTCGCTTTATCTCCTGTGGCTAATCCGCAATTGAACAGCCTCTCCGATTGACCGCCAGCAGCGAATCGCGCAAGGCAAAAGGGTTGCCGCTGAAGTGATTCTGCGGACGCATTAGCGGGAGAGATCGGCCCCCACAAAGGCCGGCGCCGAAGGAGCAACCACCCCGGAAACTCTCAGGCCAACGGACCGCGATGCGCTTCAACACTCTGGAAAGTGCAGCCCGCCACACCGCGTGCCGCCACCGAAGGGGAAGGATTGGCGCGGCTCCACGCGCGCTGATCTAAGCTCTCAGGTTTCCCGACAGAGGGGGTGCGGACATGGCGCTTCACGGCGAAGCCCTGCCCCATCGGGAGCTGATTTTTGAGCGATATACCTGACGAAGCTGAATTCGAGGAAATGGCGCCTGCCACTCTCCCGCTCGATGCATGGCACCGGGCCAGGGGCGCGCGCATGGTGCCTTTCGCGGGCTACGAAATGCCCATCCAGTATGACGGCATCGTCGCTGAACATAACTGGACCCGCACCGCTGCGGGCCTGTTCGATGTAAGCCATATGGGCCAGCTCATCGTCTCGGGCGAAGGCGCGGCCGAGGCGCTCGAAGCGCTTATGCCGGGCGATTTTTCGGCCTTGGGCGAAGGGCGCATGCGCTATTCGCTGCTGCTCGATGAAGGCGGCGGCATTCTCGATGATCTGATCGTGACAAACACAGGCGATGGTTTTGCTCTGGTGGTCAACGGCGCGATGAAATGGGACGATATCGGGCATCTGCGCGAATTCCTGCCCGACGAGATCACGCTTACGCATCTGGCCGATCAGGCGCTGCTCGCCTTGCAGGGTCCAGAGGCTGCGCGCGTGCTGGAAAGCATTATGCCGGGCACAGCCGCGCTCACCTTCATGACCGCCGCTGTCTTTGTTTGGCGTGACACCCCGTTGGGGATCAGCCGCTCAGGCTATACCGGCGAGGACGGCTTCGAAATATCACTGCCAGCAACGGCGGTGGAAGCTTTCGCGAATGTCGTGCTTGCCGATCAGCGCGCTTGAGGCTGGCCTGCCGCTCTATGGTCATGATCTTACCGAAAACACCGATCCGGTCAGCGCGGGCCTCACTTTCGCGCTGTCCAGGGAGCGCCGGGAGACGGGCGGGTGGATGGGCCATGCAGCTGTGGCGCAGGTGCTTGCCAGGGGTCCGGCGCAAAAGCGCGTCGGCCTCACGCTGGAAGGCCGCCAACCAGCGCGCGAAGGGGCGGAAGTCTTTGCCGGCGCGCACAAGGTCGGCCAGCTTACCAGCGGCGGGCATTCCCCCACGCTCGGGCTGCCCATCGCCATGGCCTATGTCGATATCGCGCATGCCGCGCCGGGCACTGCGCTCGAGATCGAAGTGCGTGGCAAACGCCTGCCAGCCAAAGTCACGTCAATGCCGTTTGTCCCCCACCGCTATTTCCGAGGGAAATGACCATGCCCACCTATTACACGCAAGAGCATGAATGGATCGCAGTCGAAGGTGACGCCGCAACCGTCGGCATTACCGATTTCGCGCAGACCCAGCTTGGCGATGTCGTGTTCGTCGAGGTTCCCGCCGAAGGCACCAAGCTTGCCAAGGGCGCCGAAGCCGCCGTGGTCGAAAGCGTCAAGGCCGCCAGCGACATCTACTCGCCCGTCAGCGGCACTGTGACGCAGGGCAATGCCAAACTCGTCGATGATCCCGAACTGGTCAATTCCTCGCCCGAGGAGGATGGCTGGTTCTTCAAGCTCACATTGTCCGATCCAGCCGAACTCGAAAGCCTCATGGATGCCGCGGCCTATGCGGCGTTCTGCGAAGAAGAATGAGCCGCGAAAGGCCCTGATTACGATGCGTTACCTGCCCCTGACCAATGACTGCCGCGCGGCCATGCTCGAGACGATCGGCGCCGCGTCGGTCGAAGATCTGTTTGTCGATGTGCCCGAAGAGGCGCGGCTTTCCGGCCCGATTGCCGGCCTGCCCATGCATGCAGGCGAAATGGCTGTCGAGCGGCACATGGCCAGGCTCGCCAGCCAGAACATGCCCGCAGCCCATCGCCCCTTCTTCCTTGGCGCAGGTGCCTATCGCCATCACATCCCGGCAAGCGTCGATCATATCATCCAGCGCGGCGAATTCCTCACTTCCTACACGCCCTATCAGCCCGAAATCGCGCAAGGCACGCTGCAGGTGCTGTTCGAGTTCCAGACGCAGGTCGCAAAGCTGTTCGGCTGCGAAGTCGCCAATGCCTCGATGTATGATGGCTCGACCGCGTGCTGGGAAGCTGTGGCAATGGCGGGGCGCATTACGCGCAGGAAACGCGCGGTCATTTCGGGCGCGCTGCATCCGCATTACACTCAGGTCGTCAAGACCATGGCGCGCGTCACCGAAGATGTGATCGCCGATGCCTCGCCCAGCCTGCAAGGCGCACCCGATAGCGAAGGGCTGATCGCACGGATCGACGCCGAGACCTCCTGCGTTGTCGTGCAGTATCCGGATATTCTCGGGCGCCTGTCCGATCTTTCGGTGATCGCCGATGCCGCGCATGCCGCGGGCGCATTGCTGATCGCTGTCGTGACCGAGCCGGTCGCTCTGGGCGCGGTCAGAAGCCCGGGCGAGATGGGCGCGGACATTGTGGTCGGCGAAGGGCAATCGCTCGGCGTGGGCCTGCAATTCGGCGGGCCGTATCTGGGCCTGTTTGCCACGCGCCACAAATTCGTGCGGCAGATGCCGGGGCGGCTGTGCGGCGAAACCGTGGACGCTGATGGCAAGCGCTCCTTCGTGCTGACGCTGGCGACACGTGAGCAGCATATCCGTCGCGAGAAAGCGACTTCGAATATCTGCACCAACAGCGGTCTGTGCGCCCTCGCCTTCTCGGTGCACATGACACTGCTGGGCGAAACGGGCCTGCGCGCGCTGGCTGCCGAGAACCACCGGCTAGCCTGCAAGGCGGCAGGCCGTCTGGCCAAGGTGCCCGGCGTCACGCTGATGAACGAGAGCTTCTTCAACGAGTTCACCCTGCTGCTCGACGGCGATGCGCGCGCTCTTGTGCGCCGGCTTGCCGAGGAAAACGACATGCTTGCAGGCGTCTCGCTCGGGCGCCTTTATCCCGAGGAACCGGGCCTTGCGAATGGCCTGCTGGTCACGGTCACCGAAACAACCACCGACGAGGATATCAAAGCGCTGGCCGAAGCCCTTACGGGCGCGCTCGCGGAGGAAATGGCATGAACGGCAATCCGACCACTTTCACCGGTAATCGCGCGCTCATGCTCG
>DAIQNS010000193.1:0-4555 GCA_036788315.1 Alteraurantiacibacter sp.
CGATCTGGCACTGCGCTTGCAAAAAGCCCATCAGCGCAGGCTGCGGCCAGCTGTCGGCATTGACCAGCGCGCGCGTGCCCTCGGGCAGGACACGCGGGATATTCTCGAGCAGGCCGCCGCCGGTGATATGCGCGAGCGCATCGATCTTGCCTGCGCGCAGCAATGGCAGAAGCGATTTCACATAAATCCGCGTCGGCGCAATGAGCGCGTCGATCAGCAGGCGGTCGATGTCGAAGGGGGCAGGGCGCGCGAGCTTCCACGCCTTGTCTGCCGCCAGACGGCGCACGAGCGAATAACCGTTGGAATGCACGCCCGAACTCCCAAGGCCAAGCAGCACATGGCCCGGCGCCACCTTTTCGCCGGTGACCTGCTCGCCGCGCTCCACCGCGCCGACACAAAAGCCCGCAAGATCGTAATCGCCCGGGCCATACATGCCGGGCATTTCCGCCGTCTCGCCGCCGATAAGCGCGCATCCGGCGATCTTGCAGCCTTCCGCAATCCCCGCGATCACGCGCTCGGCAATGCCGTTGTCGAGTTTGCCGGTGGCGAAATAATCGAGGAAGAACAGCGGCTCTGCGCCCTGCACAATGAGATCGTTGACGCACATGGCGACCAGATCGATACCCACGTTGTCATGCCGGTCGTGATCGATCGCCAGCTTGACCTTGGTGCCAACGCCGTCATTGGCGGCGACCAGCAGCGGATCCTTGAAGCCCGCCGCGCGCGGATCGAAAAAGCCGCCAAAGCCGCCGATCTCGCTGTCCGCGCCGGGGCGCTGTGTCGCCTTGACCAAGGGGCCAATGGCTTTGACCAGCGCATTGCCCGCAGCAATGGAAACGCCGGCATTTTCGTAGGTGTAGGGACCAGAATTTTGCGTCATCGCCACTCCCATAGGCTTTCGCGCTTGGATTTCCACTCGCCTTTGGGCAAAAGGCGGCGGATTTCCCCATGAACGCATCACTTCTCCTCTCTTCACAGGCTTCGCGCCACCTTCCGCTTGCATTTGCGATTGCGGCGGCATTGGCCTTGGCGCTTGCGGCTGCGGCCTCGCTGTTCGCGCAGGTTTCGGGCGAGCGCGGGATACAGCCGGTCGCCAGCAGTAGCGATATCGAGGTGACCGGCATCGAAGTGGACGTGCGCGGCGACAGCCCTGAAGCGGCGCGCGCCGCAGGCTGGCGCGAGGCGCAGCGCAAGGCCTGGGAAAAGCTCGATGGTCCGGCCATCCCCGATTCGCGACTCGACAGCCTGGTGGCCGCGATTGTCGTTGAGGAAGAAAGCCTCGGCTCGCGGCGTGATCTTTGATCGCCAGCGCGCCGGCGCAATCCTTGGCGCCAGCGGGCAGCGGGTACGCTCGGCACCGATGCTGCTGCTGCCCGTGCTCCATAGCGGCGGCAGCTACACCATGTTCGAAACGCGGAATGCCTGGCAAAGGGCATGGGCGGAATATCAGTTCGGCATGAGCCAGATCGATTATGTGCGCCCGTCGGGCGCTGGCGGCGAATCGCTGCTGCTGACGTACGGGCAGACCGGGCGGCGGAGCCGTGTTTGGTGGAACACCGTGCTCGACCAGTTCAGCGCCGCCGATGTGCTGGTTCCGATCGCCAAGCTGGATTGGCAATATCCCGGCGGCCCGGTGTCAGGCGAGTTCACCGCGCGGTATGGCCCCGACAATCGGTATCTCGGCAGCTTTACCTTGCGTGCCGCCAACCCCGCCCAATTGCCCGCGATGCTCAACGAGGCGGTTGAACGCCTCGATGCGCTTCATGTCCGCGCGCTGGCAGCGGGCAGCTTGCGGCCTGATCCCACGCTGTCGCTGGGCAATCTGCAGATATCGCCCGAAATCCGCGCGCTGCTTGACGATGCAAGGCGGGCAGAGCGTGAGGCGCTGGCTCCTGCACCCGATAGTTCCGCCAGCGGCAATGCCGATGCCGGCGAGCAAACCCCGCTCGACCTTCCGCCTGCTGCGACCACTATCACCGTGCAGGTTGCAACGCCCGATGCGCAGGCGTTTGACCGTGCGCTCGGCGCAGTACGCGCGGTGCCGGCGGTGGGCGGGGTGGCTGTCACCAGCACCGCAATCGGCGGTTCCTCGGTTCTGCGCGTCTCTTATTCCGGTGACCTTGCGGCGCTTGCCGCTGCCCTGCGTGCGCGCGGATGGCAGGTTGTCGAGGGCAATGGCGCGCTCGCCATTTCGCGTTGATTTCCTGTAGTATGGCCGTGATGAGCCAGATCGCCCTGCCTTTCAGCCCTGCGCGCAATGGCCCGCCGCGCATTGTCATCGGCGCTGCCAATTCAAGCGCGGCTGCGGCCTTGCAGTCCCCGCGCGACTGGCCCTTTCATACCGCTATTCTTACCGGGCCGCCGCGCTCGGGAAAGTCGTTGTTCGGGCGCTGGTTTCAGGAAAGCGGCGCGGGCGAGGTAATCGACGATGCGCATCTGCTCGCCGAGATGGACATTTTTCACAGATGGAACCGCGCGCAGGAAGAGGAGGCTGCGCTGCTGATCGTGGCGGGGGAGCAGCCATGGAATATCGCTCTGCCGGATCTGCGTTCGCGGCTCGGCGCGGCGATGCAGCTCGAGCTCGGCCAGCCCGATGATGCGATGGCGGCCGATCTGCTGCTCTCGCTCGCGGTCGAGCGCGGCCTTGCCTTGAGCGCGGATGCTGCGGATTATCTCATCCCGCGGGCAGGGCGGAGCCAGGCCGAACTCGAGCGACTGGTTCTCGCAATCGACCGCCTCAGTCTTGAACGCAAGGCCCCGCCTACCCAATCTGTATGGCGCGCCGCATTGGAAGCGGTGCATGGGCCGGATGAACCGCGCTTGCTTTAGACCCGCTAAAATGGGACAATTCAGTGATGTTTGAACGACTGTCTGCTTATCTGGACTCGGTGCGGGCGCGCGATCCGGCGGCGCGATCTTCGGCGGAAATCCTGCTTTACCCTGGTGTGTGGGCTCTCGCGTTTCACCGCGTGGCGCATTGGCTGTTTGAAGCTAGGATGTTTTTCATTGCGCGCTTCATCAACCACACCTCGCGCTGGCTGACCGGGATCGATATCCATCCGGGCGCACGGATCGGGCGTAATTTCTTTATCGACCATGGCTTTACCGTGATCGGGGAAACAGCCGAGATCGGCGATAATGTCACGATCTATCAGAGTGTTACGCTTGGCGGCACCAATCCCACAAATGGTGTTGGCGGCAAGCGGCACCCGACCTTGTGCGACAATGTGATTATCGGCGCAGGCGCGCAGGTGATCGGCCCGATCACGGTGGGCGCGCGGGCGCGGGTGGGGGCCAATGCGGTCGTCACCGAGGATGTGCCCGAAGGCGCGACAATGATCGGCTTGAAGGCGCGCTCGACGCTAGTGCCCGCAGAGACTTGGCTGCGCGAATTCATTCCCTACGGCACGCCCTGCGATGATCCGCCGTGCGAGCCTGCGCAAAGCGAAACGCTCGACCAGTTGCGCGAGGAGCTGGCACAGCTACGCGCTGAAATCGCCGATCTGCGCAAACAGAACGAAGGTCAGCTTACGCGCAAGAGCGGTACGGATAGCTGATGGCGGGCAAGGCCATTGGCACTGCCAATATCGTTGCATTTCCCGGCCCGCACAGCGCGCAGCAAGTGGGCTTCGACCGCGCGGAATTGACTCGCATTCTCGATTTGTATGGCCGCATGGTCGCCGCGGGCGAATGGCGCGATTATGCGATGGATTTCACCAGGGATTGCGCCTTTTTCGCAGCTTTTCGGCGCACCGCCGATGTGCCGCAGATGCGCCTTGAAAAGCGTCCGGCGCTACGCAACAAACAGGGCATGTGGGCGCTGTTTGGCGAACACGGCCAAGTGCTCAAGCGCGGGCACGAACTTGCCGGCGTGCTGGCGCCGGTCGAGCGGCGGCTGGTGAAAATGGTCGAGAGTTAGCTCAGGCTCATTCGAAGACCTGCACCATCACGGTGCCGGTCGCCTGATTTTGTGTGACTTGCGTTACGATCTGCAAGAGAAACCACGCGGAAGCAGCGGTAAGCAGCAAGGATATGATGTCGATAACGAGCGCCCAGCTTGAAGCTGCATCTGGCACAAGTGCCGCATAGCCGACAAAACCCGATATCAGCCAACATATCCACCAGGCTTTGAGAAGGCTTGGCGCTTCGGCGCCGAAATTGTCGGACAGGCCTGCGCTGGTGTTCCACAACTCTCTCATGGCTTGAAATGGCTTGAACAGGTTTGCGATGGGCACGAAATACCACCCGATCGCCCATCCGCCTGTAAATTCCAGACCATCGACACCAGCTTCGCGCATATTGGTGTGGGCGCGAAAAATCCAGAAAGCCACTGCCACCGATGAAGCAAGAAAGACGATGCCGAAAAGCATATACAGATAAGCATACCAATCTGCTTCCAGTCCGTCGGCCTCGATGATTGAAAAAAGTCCGCTCATGGCGCCAGCATCGACCGTGATGATAAGTGCGCAGGCGGCAATCACTGCCCAGATAAAGCTGGTTGCCACCATCGCCCTCGTCTTCAGACTTTCGAGCCCTTGCTCCATAGCATCAATTC
>DAIQNS010000194.1:0-4551 GCA_036788315.1 Alteraurantiacibacter sp.
ATCATCGATGTGGACCGGCGCGTGCTGGAAACCACGGCCGACCTGTCGCGCCGCTTCCCCGCCCGCATCGAGGCGATAGGCTGTGGGTATCCCGTCATCGGCAGCAAAATTCACGGTGACAGCGCCGCTTGCAACATCGCAGCGCATTGCAAAGATCTCTGCTCCGTCTTCACCCTGAAAAACCGCCTGCGCACCGCTCGCCGCTTCGTTCACATCCCACGTGCCAAGCGCAAGCGCGGTGCCGTCGGCAGCCTGGGTGGCGAGCGGAGCCTGCGTGAGCACCGGCTCGGGCGCTTCGACGACCGCTTCCTCAACCTCCTCTGACGAATTGCATGCTGCCAGCAATCCGGCGGCAGCGCCAAAAGTGAGAAGGGTGCGCAAGGGCGGGCGGGACAAAAGGGGCATTCGGCTGTTCCTTACAGGCTTCAAAAGTGACGATTCGCGGCCTATCGCGGGACAAATGTACTCTTGCATGACATTTGCAGCTTTATGACAACATCTCAAAAGCCCACGCGCAAGCGAATTGATCAGCTGCTGGTCGAAAGCGGGCAGGCCGAGAGCCGCACGCGTGCGCAGGCGCTGGTCATGGCGGGGCTGGTGTTTGCCGGAGACAAGAGGATCGACAAGCCGGGCCAGCAGATGCATGCGGACACCGCGATCACGGTCAAGGGGCGCGATCATCCCTGGGTCGGGCGCGGGGGCGTGAAGCTCGATCATGCCATCGCGCATTTTGGAATTGATGTGAGCGGCGCGGCGGCGATGGATATCGGCTCGTCCACCGGCGGCTTCACGCAGGTTCTGCTGCATCACGGCGCGGCGCATGTCTTTGCGGTCGATGTCGGCACCAATCAGCTCGACTGGAAGCTGCGCCAGGACCCGCGCATTACCCTCCTCGAACAGACCAATGCCCGCGCGCTGACCCCGCAGCTCATCGACCGCCCGTGCAATCTTGTCGTGTGCGATGCGAGTTTCATCGCGCTGGCCAAGGTGCTCGAAGTGCCGCTGGCGCTCGCCGCGCCCGAATGCGCGCTGGTGGCGCTCATCAAGCCGCAGTTCGAAGTGGCCAAGGGCGAAGTGGGCAAAGGCGGGATCGTGCGCGATCCGGCTTTGCACCAGCGGGTGTGCGAGGAGGTGACCCGCTGGCTCGAGGATGGCGGCTGGCGGATCGCCGGGCTTACCGCCAGCCCGATCACCGGTACCGAGGGCAATGTGGAATTTCTCGTGCATGCCGTGCGCGGGAAAGACTGAAGCTGCGGAATTCTCATCCGATTTGGCACTGATCTGGCAGCAAATTCGGGGCACGAGATCATCCCCGGCTTGCGTGCCCCTTGGTCGCTCGTCAATGTAGGTCTTGCCGAATCGGCTCGAAGCGGCGCCCACGTCCTCGCAACGGGAGACATAATGAACCGGCTAGCCAGCCCAGCGCAGCTTCGCGCCAGCCTCATTCGCTGGACGGTATTCCTTGTTCCGCTGGTGGTTCTGCTTGGCATTCTGGCGGGAAGATTATCGGGCAGCGGCTCGGACAATCTGTGGTTCGAAACACTGGTCAAGCCTTCGCTCTATCCCCCGCCTGCCGTGTTCGGGATTGTGTGGACCATTCTTTATGCGATGATCGGCTTTGCCCTTGCGCTGGTGTGCTCAGCCTGGGGATCGCGCTGGCGCACTTGGGCGATTCTGGCGTTCATCGTCCAATTCGCGATCAACCTTTCCTGGTCGCCGACCTTCTTCGGCGCACAGAACATGCAATTGGGGCTGGCGATCATCATCGTGCTCGATGTGGCAGCAGCGGTCACCATCTGGCTGTTCTTCAAGGTGCGCCGCGTTGCCGGATTTTTGATGCTGCCCTATCTCGCATGGATCCTGTTTGCCACCGCCTTGAACTGGCAATTCATCGAGGCCAATCCCGATGGCGGCGGACTTGTGCCCGACAGCAATGTGCAGCGGGTTGAATTTTAGGACAGAAGCGCCGAGATAACCTTCATGCAAAGTGAAAACCCGATCATCGCCGATTTTGTCAAACTGGCAAACTCCGCCGCCGGAACGCTTGCGGGCATGACGCGCGAAGCGCGCGATCAGGCGCGTGAGAAGATGAAGGAGGCCATGGGCGGCCTCGATTTCGTCAGCCGCGAGGAGTTTGACGCGGTGAAAGACATGGCTGCCACCGCGCGCGAGAAATGCGACACGCTCGAAGCCCGGCTCGCCGCGCTCGAAGCCAAGCTGGGCAAGTAGGGCTGGGCAAGTAGCGCCGGGCCTCTTGCGGGTTTGCCTTGAAGCGCCTTAGGGCCTTCAGCCTATGCATATCCGCGCTCCCGCCATTGTCCTTGCTGCCCGCGCGCATGCCGAAACCTCGGTGATCGCCCGTCTCCTGACCGAGGATTACGGTCTGGTTGCAGGCTATGTCGCGGGTGGACGCGGGCGGGTTTTGCGGCCGGTGGTGATCCCCGGCAATCTCGTCGACCTGCAACTTTCCGCCCGCTCGGACAGCCAACTCCCTTTCGCCAAACTCGAACTTGTCGCCAGCCGTGGGCCATGGCTGAGCGAGCCATTGCCCGCCGCCGCGATCAGCTGGACCTGCGCGCTGACCGCCAGCGCCTTGCCCGAACGCCAGGCATTCCCCCCGATTTACAGCGCCATGAGCGCTTTGCTTGACGCGATTTGTCATGCCCCCAGCGCGCGGGGGTGGGCAGGCGCATTGGTGGGCTATGAAACGCTGCTGTTGCAGGCGCTTGGCTATGGTGGAGAGGGCGTGCGGCCCGAGGGCGATTTGCCCGCGATCATGGCGGCAATGGACCGTCTCAAACCCGCGCTGGAGCACTACCTGCTTGCCGACCGGCGCGGCGATGTTATGGCCGCGCGCCAACGCCTGCGACAATTGCTTGAACGGATGATCTGATGAAAATTGCCTGCCTGCCTGGTGACGGTATTGGTCCTGAAATCATGGACGAGGCGCTGCGCGTGCTTGCCGCGCTGGATTTGCCGCAGATCGAGGTTGACCGTGCGCTCGTCGGCGGGGCGGCGTATCATCAGCATGGCCACCCGCTGCCCGGCGGCACGCTGGCGCTGTGCAAGGAAGCGGACGGCATCCTGTTTGGCGCGGTGGGCGATCCCGCGTGCGACGCGCTGGAGCGGCAATTGCGGCCCGAGCAGGCGATCCTTGGCCTTCGGCGCGAACTGGGCCTGTTTGCTAATCTGCGGCCCGCCAAGTGCTTTGCCGGGCTGGAACATCTCTCGGGCCTGCGCCCCGAAATTGCCGGTGCGATCGACCTGCTCATCGTGCGCGAATTGAACGGCGATGTGTATTTCGGCGAGAAGGGCATGCGCACCACGCCCGATGGCCAGCGCGAGGGCTATGACATCATGTCCTATGCCGAAGAGGAAGTGCGCCGCATCGCGCATGTCGCGTTCCGCGCGGCGCAGGGCCGGGGCGGCAGATTGTGCAGCGTGGACAAGGCCAATGTGCTCGAAACGAGCCAGCTCTGGCGTGATGTCGTTACCGAAATTGCCGCGCATTATCCCGATGTCGAACTCACCCACATGTATGTCGACAATGCCGCCATGCAGCTTGTGCGCGCGCCGGGGCAATTCGATACTGTGGTGACGGGCAATCTGTTCGGCGATATTCTCTCCGATCAGGCAAGCATGTGCGTAGGCTCGATCGGGCTTCTGGCCAGCGCCTCGCTCGGCGCGCAGATGACGACTTTCGGCACGCGCGGCCTGTATGAGCCGATCCACGGCAGCGCGCCTGATATTGCCGGGCAGGGCAAGGCCAATCCGATGGCGATGATCCTTTCGCTCGCCATGCTGCTGCGGCATTCGCTGGGGCTGGAAGAGGCCGCCGTGCGGATCGAGACGGCAGTGGCACGGGCATTGGCGGACGGCATTCGCGGCGGCGATCTGGGCGGAGATGCGGGCACAAGGGCGATTGGCGATGGTGTGCTGGCGCGGCTTTAGGGCTAACAATGCCCAAGGCGCGCGCCAGTCTCGCAGCGGCAGGCAGCGCGGGAGGGTAACTTTATCTTAGTATTAACCACATATCCGCTGCAGGCATGGATATGACCCACGATCAGTTTGCGCAGCAGGTCGAAACCGCGACCCGTTTGGCCAATCTTCGCGCGCTTGCGCCATTGGAGCTTGCCGTGGTGCTGCCCACGCTGAACGAGAAGGACAATATCGCCCCCATGGTCGCCCGGCTCGAAGCCGCGCTTGGCCCTGCGGGATGGGAAGCGGTGTTCGTCGATGACAATTCGCATGACGGGACCGCCGAAGAAGCGCGCCGCATTGGCCGCACTGATCCGCGCATCCGCGTGATCCAGCGCATCGGTCGGCGCGGTCTTGCCAGCGCTGCCATCGAAGGCATGTGCGCAACCGCCGCTCCGTTTGTGGCGGTGATGGACGCCGATCACCAGCATGATCCAGCCCTGCTCAACGATATGCTCGCAGCCCTCAAGGCGGGCGAATGCGATCTCGCCTATGCCAGCCGCTTTGCCGTGGGGGGGAACGCCGATGGCCTCTCGTCCAAGGGGCGCGAGAAAGGCAGCCGCATCGCCAATG
>DAIQNS010000195.1:0-220 GCA_036788315.1 Alteraurantiacibacter sp.
ATCGGCATCGAAACCGAAGCTTTTCGCGCCCTTCTGCCCATCGGGCCGGTCCTGCAACCGGCGGCCGAATTTGTCAGTCAGCCCGGCTTCGGAAAGATAGGTGATATGCGCCGCCATGCGCGCGACCGAGAGGCCTTTTTCCGGCCCCTTGCCCTTGGCGTAATAATTGCCCTTGGCCCAGGCTGGATCGGCCATGATCGCTTGGCGGCCGACTTCGTGG
>DAIQNS010000195.1:230-4514 GCA_036788315.1 Alteraurantiacibacter sp.
ATTGGCGGCGAAAGACAACGCCTGCATCCCGCCCATCGAACCGCCGACCACGGCATGCAGCCGCGCAATCCCCAGCGCATCGAGCAGGGCAATCTGCGCGCGCACCATGTCGCGAATGGTGATGACGGGAAATTCCATCGCATAGGGCGCGCCGTCCGCCCGCGCGCTCGCCGGGCCGGTCGAGCCCATGCACGAGCCGATGACATTGGCGCAGATCACATGGAAGCGGTCCGTATCAACCGGCTTTCCGGGGCCTACCATGCGTTCCCACCAGCCCGGCTTGCCAGTCAGCGGGTGGCGCGAGGCGACAAACTGGTCGCCCGTCAGAGCATGACAAACGAGCACGGCATTGTCTTTTGCCGCATTGAGCGTGCCATAAGTCTCGAAAGCCAGCGTGACATCGGCGAGCGAACGGCCACTGTCGAGCGGGATCGGGGCATCGAGTCGGAGCGACTGGACCGAAAGGGCAGAGGAGCTGGCCATCGTGATCGCGCGGACTTGGGGTTAGAGCTGCGCACTGTCAATCTCTTGCACAACTCGCTATCGCTTCGCGCGAGTCACTTTGGAGCCGCTCTGTGAAGCCGGAAATGAAGCCCTATGTCGCCGAAATAAAGGCGTATGTGCCCGGCAGTAGCAGGGCCGCGGATGGCCGCGAGCTGATCAAGCTTTCCGCCAACGAAAATCCGCTGGGCACTTCGGCAAGCGCGCTGGAGGCTCTGGGCGCAGCGGGCGACCCGGCCGTCTATCCCGATCCCGATGCAACGCAGCTGCGCGCCGCGATTGGTGAGCTGCACGCTATCGACCCTGCGCGCATTGTCTGCGGCACCGGCTCGGACGAATTGCTCAATCTCGCGGCGCAAGCCTTTGCCGGGCCGGGGGATGAGGTGATGTTCGCGCGCTTCAGCTTCGCGGTTTACGATATCGCCGCAAGGCGGTGCGGCGCGCTGCCGGTCGAGGTCGATGATGCCGAATTCGCCGCCGATGTTGACGCGTTGCTGGCCCGCGTGAGTGCGCGCACCCGCGTTGTTTTTCTCGCCAATCCGAACAATCCCACCGGCACATTCTTGCCGCGCGCCGAAGTTGAACGGCTGCATGCCGGACTGCCCGCGAATGTGCTGCTGGTGCTCGATCAGGCCTATGCCGAATATCTCGATCCACAGGATGACGATGGCGGCCTCGCATTGGCGGCAAAGGCGGACAATGTGCTCGTCACGCGGACATTCTCGAAAATCTACGGCCTTGCCGCAGAGCGGATAGGCTGGGCGACCGGCGCGCCGCATATCGTCGATGCGCTGAACCGGATCAGGGGGCCTTTCAACGTCACATCGAGCGGCCAGCGCGCCGCCTGCGCCGCGCTTGGCGATCAGGAATTTGTGACCCGCAGCCGGGTTCACAACCGCGAAACCCGCGAGCATTTTGCACAGCGGCTCGCCATGCTGAGCAATCGCGGCGTTCGCCTTGTCCCGGGCAAAGCCAATTTCCTGCTGGTCCTGTTCGAGGGCGAAGTGAGCGCCAGTGCCGCGCTGGAGGCGATTGGCGAGGCCGGTTACGCGGTGCGCCATCTGCCCGGGCAAGGCCTGCCCCAGGCCTTGCGCATCACTATCGGCAGGCGGGCGGATATGGACGCAATTGCCGATCTGCTGGCGGAACTGACAGGCGGCGCAAATGCGCTTTCGTAAAGTCGCCATTATCGGGCTAGGCCTGCTTGGCGGCTCGATCGGGCTGGCGGTGCGCGAGCATCTGCCCGGCGTCCTGACGACCGGCTACGATGCCGACGAGGCCGTCCGCAAGCGCGCGCGCGAACTCGAACTCGCCGATCAGGTGTTCGATGATCCGCTTGACGCTGTCACGGGCGCTGATCTGGTTATCCTGGCAACGCCCGTCGGCGCGATGAAAGCCGCCGCGCGCGCAATTGCGCCGGGGCTGGAGATCGACACTGTGGTGAGCGATGTCGGCTCCTCCAAGCAGACGATCACGCGCGATCTGTGCGAAGCCCTGCCCGGGCATGTGGTGATCCCTGCCCATCCGGTAGCGGGCACCGAGAATTCAGGGCCGGATGCAGGCTTTGCCACGCTGTTTCATCAGCGCTGGTGCATCATCACCCCGCCCAAGGACGCCGAGCCCGACAAGGTCGCCGCATTGGTCGATTTCTGGGAAGAACTCGGCGCGATGGTCGAGATCATGGATGCCGGCCATCACGACCGCGTGCTCGCGGTGACGAGCCATATCCCGCATCTCATCGCTTACACCATCGTGGGCACGGCGAGCGATCTGGAAGAAGTGACGCGCTCGGAAGTGATCAAGTTTTCGGCCGGCGGCTTTCGCGATTTCACGCGCATCGCGGCGAGCGATCCGGTGATGTGGCGCGATGTGTTTCTGCACAACCGCGAGGCAGTGCTCGAAATGATGGACCGCTTCCTCACCGATCTTGCACTGATGCGCGAGGCGATAAAAGCGGGCGACGGCGAAACCATGCAGGATGCCTTCACCCGCACCCGCGCGATCCGCCGCAGCATCGTGGCGTTGGGGCAGGATGAGGACCGACCCGATTACGGGCGCGGCGGGAAACTCTAGCGCGCGAGCAACTCGCGGTAATGATCGAATAGCGTTTCGGTGCCGAACTCGGGCGTCGCCTCCTCGCTATACCGGCCTGTCTCAGGATCGAGCACCAGCATTGATTGCGTCGCATAATAGCGGGCGATCCGCATATATTCGGCGGTGTCGCCCGCGCGCTGTGACACCAGGCCCGCAAGGCTCAGAACGCCCGCCATTGCCGTGAATAGTGCAGGCGAAACGCTCGCGTAGCGCGGCCTTTGCCCGGTGAGCCGGAACAGCTCTTCGCCCTGCTCAAGCGGCGTGATCGAAGGGCCGGGGCCGCCAATCGGCAATATTTGCTTATGCCGCTTGGGATCATCGATACAGCCAGCGATAAAGCGCGCCAGATCAGCGTCACTGATCGGCTTGCAGCGCGTCAGTCTGCCATCGCCGAACAGCAGGAAGCGCTTGCCCTGCCGTACTCGCTCGACCTGCCCTGAGAGCGATTTGAAGAAAGCGGTGGGGCGGACAATCGTCCAGATGAGGCCGGATTCTTGCAGTTCGGCCTCGAAAGCGAGCTTGGCATGCTGAAACGCGAGGCGCGGCTTTTGCACGCAGATTGCCGAGAGCAGGATGAAATGCCGCGTGCCCGCAGCTTTCGCACCTTCGAGAAGGGCGCGATTGGCCTCGTAATCGATTGCCCAGGCATCCTTTGGTGCGCCGCGGCGCGAGGCGATGCACGAGATGACCACATGGGGTGTCCCGGCAAACAGCGCGGCGGGCTGCGCCACATCGCCAATGCGGATCTGTGCACCCACCAAGGGCTTCTCGGGCGCGCTGCGATAGGCCGCGGTGACGCGGTGCCCCTCGGCCACCAGGCACTCGACCACCGCCGCACCGATTGTGCCGCTGGCCCCGACAACCAGGACGTGCGGCTCCGTTTGCGCGGCGCCGGTCATCGCCGACCCGCCGCCACTCGCTTATTCCGCCGCCTCTTTCTCAGCAAACTCCAGCGTCGCCAGAAATCGCTCGGCATCGAGCGCGGCCATGCAGCCCGTGCCTGCTGCAGTCACTGCCTGACGGTAGGTGTGGTCCATCACATCGCCGCAGGCGAACACGCCGGGGATGGCGGTCTTGGGCGTACCGGGTTCGACAAGCAGATAGCCGCTGTCATCCATATCGAGCTTGCCCTTGAACAGTTCGGTGGCAGGCGCATGGCCAATCGCGACAAAGGCGCCGTCGGCTTCGAGGCGCGATTTCTCGCCCGTTATCGTATCGACCAGCGCGAGATAGCCAAGCTTGCCATCCTCGCCCGCCACGAACCGCTCGACTGCCTTGTTCCACAAGACCGAAATCTTCTCGCTTGCAAAGACCCGGTCCTGCAGGATTTTCTCGGCGCGGAAACTGTCGCGGCGGTGGATCAGCGTCACATCGTCGGAATGGTTGGTGAGGTACAGCGCTTCCTCGACGGCAGTATTGCCGCCGCCGATCACCGCGACCTTCTTGCCGCGATAAAAGAACCCGTCGCAGGTCGCGCAGGCCGAAACGCCCTTGCCGCCGAGTTCCGCCTCACCCGGAACGCCGAGCCATTTGGCCTGCGCCCCGGTCGCGATCACCAGCACATCGCCGATATATTCATCGCCCGAATCGCCCACCGCCCGGAACGGCGAGCCGCTTGCCACATCAACCTCGACAATCGTGTCCCACATCAGCCGCGTGCCGACATGCTCGGCTTGTTTCTGCATCTGC
>DAIQNS010000196.1:0-215 GCA_036788315.1 Alteraurantiacibacter sp.
ATCAGGCGCGCGGTATTGGGCGAGGTGCGGCCCTGATACCAGCCCAAGGGGCGCGACCCGGTGAGCTTCTCATGCAGCGCAATCGCCTCGGCGATATGGTTGCGCTCGGTCGCCTCGGGGATGTTCTGATAGTCGATCCAGCGCAGGCCATGGCTGGCGATTTCCCAATCTGCCGCCTGCATCGCGGCGACCGCTTGCGGGTTTGCTTCGAGCGC
>DAIQNS010000196.1:225-4450 GCA_036788315.1 Alteraurantiacibacter sp.
GGGCACGCCGCGGCTCGAAAAGAGGCGATAGAGCCGCCAGAAGCCCGCGCGCGAGCCGTATTCATAAAGGCTTTCCATCGCCATGGCGCGCGCGGGATGGCTTGCCGCGCCGACCATTTCGGACAGGAAGCTCTCCGAACCCGCATCGCCGTTGAGCACGCAGTTTTCTGCGCCCTCCTCGTAATTGATCACGAATTGCACCGCGACTTTCGCGCCGCCGGGCCAGCGCGGGTCCGGGGGGTGGGCGCCGTAGCCGACAAGATCGCGCACGCCGCTCATGCTTCATACACCGCCATGGCCGCATCGACTGCCGCTCCGGCAGGCAAGGCAAATCCTTCGGCACGCAGGCAAGCCTCGAGCGCGCCGAGCGTATGCAGCACCTTGTGCTTGCGCGCGTTGTAACCCATCGCGCCGATGCGCCAGATCTTGCCGACGAGCGGACCGAACGAGGTGCCAATCTCGATTTCGAAATCCTCGCGCATGCGGCGGCGCACCGAAAGATCGTCAGTGCCCTCGGGGATATAGACGCCGGTGACATTGGTCATCCGGTGCGCGTCATCGCCAAACAGCGTGAGACCGATCGCGCGCAGGCCGGCGCTTACCGCCTTCCCCGCGAGTGCATGGCGGGCAAAGCGCGCTTCCAGACCCTCGGCCAGCGCCACGCGGGCGCATTCGCGCGCGGCGTAGAGCATCGAGGTTGCCTCGGTATGATGATTGAGGCGCTTGTCGGACCAATAGTCCATGATCATCGCCAGATCGAAATAATTGGAGGCAATCCGCGTGCCCGGGCTATTGGCCAGATCATCGCGGCGCAGACCGCGCTCGACATGGCGGCGGGCGAAGATCGCTTCGGCGGCACGGTCCGAAATGGTGATCGGGGCCGAGCCCGAGGGTCCGCCAAGACACTTTTGCAAGCCGGCGGTCATGATGTCGACGCCGAGTTCATCGGTCGGCAGCGGCATGCCGCTCAAGGTCGCGGTGGCATCGACATAGAAGAACGCGCCAACTTCCTGCGCCAACGCGCCGATCCCCTCAAGCGGCTGCGCCATCGTTGTCGAAGTATCGCCATGGACACAGGCAATCACGCGCGGGCGGTGCTCGCGCGCAGCAGCGGCTATCGCTTCGAGCGGGACCACTGCGCCCCATTCCGCTGCCACGGAGACGACAGTCCCGCTGATCCGCTCGACAATCTCGCGCAGCAACAGCCCGAACCGGCCGAAATCGACTACCAGCACGCAGTCGCCGGGCGTCACCAGTGAAATGAGCGATGCCTCGATGGCGGCGCGCGAAGTCCCGTCGATCAGGAAAGTCCACTGGTTCTGCGTCGCAAAGACCGGGCGATAAAGCGCCATGGTCTCGTTCATATAGCCGGTCATTTCCGGGTCGAACTGCCCGAGCAGATCAGCCGCCATGGCGCGCAGCACGCGCGGATGCGCATTGACCGGGCCGGGCCCCATCAGCAGGCGCTGCGGCGGGTCGATTTCCCCGAAGAAGTCAGGTCCCAAAACGTGTCTCCTGTTGCTGGGCAGCGAACTTATTGATGAATTCCATGAGGACGTCAGCGGCAATCTGCACATCGGCCGGATCGACGCTTTCGGCCGGATTGTGGCTGATCCCGCCTTTGCAGCGCAGGAACAGCATCGCGGTGGGGCACAGCGCGGAAAGGATCATGGCATCATGCCCCGCGCCGCTCACCAGCGTGCGCGGATGCACCCCGGCAGCGCTGATCGCAGCGAGCATCGTCGCGCTCAGCGCTGGGTCGCACGGGCTTGGTGGCAGATCGAGCATACGTTCGACAAGGTGTCCGATGCCGCGCGCATCGCAAATCTGCTCGATTCCGGTGCAGATATCGTTGGCGGCACGGTCGCGGGCTTCCTTGGAGCCTGCGCGCACATCGAGCGTGAAGCGCACTTCGCCGGGCACGACATTGGGCGCATTGGGAATGACCACCATCCGCCCCACGGTCGCCACCAGATCGGGCGGCAGGCGCTGGCCAATTTTCTCGACCGCGGCCACGCATTGCGCCGCCGCCGCGAGCGCATCCGAGCGCAGATGCATTGCCGCGGTTCCGGCATGTGCGGCCATGCCCTTGAGCGTCGCGCGGTAACGCAATTGCGACGCGATCCCGGCAACCATGCCGACAGGCAGATCCTCGGCTTCGAGCACAGGCCCTTGTTCGATATGCGCTTCGACGAAAGCGAGCACGGAAGCCGGATCGCGGCGGGCTTCGAAGAAAGCCGCGGGGTCGAGGCCGAAATCGATCAGCGCCTGGCGTACGCTGATGCCGTCGGTGTCGCAGATTTCGAGCGCATCGGCGGGCGCGGTTCCGGCAAAGGCGCGGCTCGTGAGCATAGCGGTGGGGAAGCGCGAGCCTTCCTCATCGCCAAAGGCAATCACTTCGATGGCGAAGGCAAATCTCCGGCCCGCTTCACTCAGCTTGGCGACGCACTCGATCCCGAGCATGATCCCGAGCGGACCGTCGTAATGTCCTGCATTGCGCACGCTGTCGACATGGCTGCCAAAGATCAGGGCGGGGGCATCCGCGTGCAAGCCTTCGTAGCGGCCGATCAGATTGCCTGCCGGATCGGTGCGCGTGCTCATCCCGGCCTCGCGCATCCACTGCGCGATCTGCGCGCTGGCGGACTTGTGCGCGGGCGTGAGATAGGTGCGGGTGAGGGTGCCTGCCTCGCTGCTGTGCGGCGACAGGCCAAGCAGGTCGCAGCGTTCCACGGCGCGCACGCCAGCAGTGTTCTGAGAGGCGGTGATTTTCTTCAGCATGTCAAAGCCGCTCCGTCGCTGCGCGGATCGCTCGCGCCCTCGGTGCGTCCGTCATGGTGGCGCAGCACCGCTCCGGCATGGCCCATGATGGTGCTGTGAAGCGGCACGCGTTCGACCTCGTGGCCGGCATTGGCTAGCTGCGCGTAAACTTCAGGCGCAAACCCTTCCTCAATCCGCAGGCGCGTGGTGTCTTCGCCCCATGTTCGGCCAAGCAGCCAGCGCGGCGCGGCAATCGCGGCGGCGAGCTCCTGCCGATAGGCATTATAGCGCGTGAACAGGGCGGCCTGCGTCTGTGGCTGCCCTTCGCCGCCCATCGTGCCGTAAGCGAGCACGCGGCCATCGGCGAAGCGGGCCAGCGCGGGATTGAGCGTGGTGAAAGACCGGCGACCCGGCACAAGAGCATTGTGGCTGCCTTCGCCAAGGTTGAAACCTGCCCCGCGGTTTTGCCAGACAATGCCCGTTTGCGGCAGGACGAGGCCCGAACCGAATTCGAAATAGGTGCTCTGGATCGCGCTGACGACGCAGCCCTCGCTGTCCGCCACGCCGAACCATGTGGTGTCGCCCGGCGCAGCGGGATGCGGCCATGGCGCGGCTTGGCGAGGATCGATCGCAGCGGCAAGCGCATCGAGCGCAGCAGGATCATCGAGCAAGCCCTGCGCATCGAAACTGGCAGAGCGCTTGTCGCCTGTATGCGCGTCACGGATGCGGAAGGCCTGCTTGGTCGCTTCAACCAGCGCATGCACATGCGCGAAACCGTCAGCCTCGCCCCCGCCGAGCCGCTCGAACAGCGCAAGGATCAGCAGCGAGGCAAGTCCTTGCGTGGGGAAGGGCATGTTGAACAGCTCGGCACCGGCAATTGTCGCGCGCAAGGGGCCGGCCAGATCGGCGCGGTGCGCGGCCAGATCGCTCATTTCAAGAGGGGAGCCAAGCTCTTGCAAATCCTGTGCTATCTGCTCTGAAAGCGCGCCGCGGTAAAAGCTGTCGAAACCGTCTGCCGCAAGCCGCTCGAGCGTCGCGGCGAGTTGCGGTTGCCGTAGTATATCGCCTTGGGATAGCGGCTTGCCCTCGGGCTCGAATATCTCTTGATAGGCACCCGGTTGCACCGCAAGTTCGGGGCCCTTGTCGCGCGCGATTGCCGCCCCGCCCGCCGTCACCGCGACACCATCCGCGCCATGGGCGATGGCATCGCGCAGGAGCCTGGCTCGGGTCAGTTTGCCGGGGTGATGCTCAAGCGCCGCCTGCCAGCCCGAAATGGTTCCCGCCACAGTGATCGCTGCGAGCGGGCCACGCCATGGAATGCTCTGCTTTCCGGCATAGAGCGCTGGTGTGGCCGCTGCCGCCGCGCAGCCCGAAGCATCGATTGCCGCGACCGGCTCGCCCGGCCGTGAGATCAGCCAGAACCCGTCGCCGCCGATCCCGGTCATGTGCGGATAGACCACGGCCAGAC
>DAIQNS010000197.1:0-4428 GCA_036788315.1 Alteraurantiacibacter sp.
CATCCGGCCCGCCGATTTCGAACGCGCCGGTGGGGTTGATGTGCCACACGGTTTCCGGGGTCAGCAGTTCTGCGGGCATCACATCGGCAACCACGCTTCTCACATAATCATGCAAGATCGCATATCGGGCCGGATCGGCATATTCGCCGGTCTGGCAATAGCCGCGCTTGTGCTGGGTCGAGACGACCAGCGCGGTGCACGCGGCAGGCTGGCCGTTTTCGAAGCGCAAGGTCACCTGGCTCTTGGCATCGGGCTCAAGGAAAGGGGCCACGCCGCTCTTGCGGTCGGCGGCCATGCGCTCGAGGATCTTGTGGCTGTAGTCGAGCGTCGCGGGCATCAGATCGGGGGTTTCGTCGCAGGCAAAGCCGAACATGATGCCCTGATCGCCCGCGCCTTCATCCTTGTTCGAGCCTTCCGCGCCCTTGTCCACGCCCTGAGCGATTTCGGCGGACTGGCCATGCAGATGGTTCTCCAGCGTCAGCGTCTGCCAATGGAAACCCTCCTGCTCGTAGCCGATCTCGCGCACGGTCCGGCGCACGGCGGCTTCGATCTCTTCCCTTGCGCCCGGCGCCCAGCCGCCGTTCGCGGCCCACTGCGCATTGCCCGCATCGTACATCGGCGCGCAGCGGATTTCGACCGCGAGGATCACCCGCTGCGTCGTCGTCATCGTTTCGCAGGCGACGCGTGCTTCGGGATCCTTGGCGAGCATCAGATCGACAATCGCATCGGAAATCTGGTCGGAAACCTTGTCAGGATGGCCTTCGGAAACACTTTCAGATGTGAAGAGATAATTGTTGCGCATCTTGGGATCAGGCTCCTGCGGGAAGTCGAATTCGCAAAGTGTGAAAAGGCGCTCTAACGGGGACGCCTGCGCATGGCAACGGAGCCGATGACAAGGAAAATTGCGCCCCAGACAAGCGTCAGTGCATTGCCCGTGCGCGCGAACAGCGTCGGCGCATGGGCGGGCGGCACCACGGTGTCGATCCGGCCGCGCACCTGATGGCCCAGATATTCGCGAACCACGCCGCGCGCATCGATCACCGCGCTGATGCCGGTGGTGGTCGCGCGGAGCACGGGCAGCCCCTCCTCGATCGCGCGCATGCGGGCCTGCGCCAGATGCTGCGGCGGGCCGAATGCGCCGAACCAGCCATCGTTCGAAGGATTGAAGATATAGTCGGCCCGCGCGCCATCCTGCGTCACCTGCCCGGAAAAGACGATTTCGTAGCAAATCTGCACGCCTGCCTGGCCATGCTCGCCCAGATCGAGTGTGCGCGGGCCGGGGCCGGGCCAGAAATCGATCGAGCCTGCAACAAGACGGCTTAGGCCAAGCGGTTCGAGAAATTCGCGCAGCGGCAGATATTCGCCATAGGGCACAAGGTGTGCCTTGGCGTAGCCGCCAAGAATTCCCCCGTCCTCGGCCACCGCGGTCACCGCGTTGCGCGCGCCGATCGCGCGCTTGCGGCCATCCACCGTGCCGATCTCCAGATCGACCGCGCCGGTTAACAGCACACTGTCCTCGCCGACCACGCGCCCGAGCCTGCGCCGCGCGAACAGCGGGCTGCCGAGCGCGGTCGTGCTGTCGTAATAGCGCTGCGGATAGCCTGCGCGCAGATAATCCACCATGCCGCTTTCAGGCCAGAGAACCAGCCGCGGCCCTTCGCCCGCGTGCCCGTCCCCGCTGGCAAGGCGCGGCGAGAGATCGGCAAGGCGGCGAAAGTTTGGCTCGTAATAAGCCGGGTTGGTGAGCGTTGGCTGGCGAATATCGGGCTGCACGATGGTCACCGCAAGCGTTCCCTCGCGCGGCGAGGGAGGCGGCGCGAACATTCCTGCCGCAAGCAGCAATGCGACCGCAGCGCCTAGCGCAAAGCGCCGCTCATACAGGAGAAGAACAAAACCTCCTGCCAACACCATCGCCAGGCCAGACAATGCATAAGTGCCCATCCACGGCGCCAGCGCGGCAAGGCCGGGGCGCTCGAACCCGCCAAGCAAGCTCATCGCAAAGGGGTTCCACGCATAGCCTGAAAACACCCAGCTGCGCAGCCATTCGCTCACCACCCAGCACCCGGCAAAGACAAGCACAAAGCCAAGCGTCAATCCGCGTCCGGCAATCGCGCGCGCAAACACTGCGGCAAGCATGGGGTACACAGCCAGATAGACCGCGATCAGCGGCACCGCGATCCAGCCCAGAAATACCGGCATTTCGGCCTGATAGGTGAAAGCGGTGGCGATCCAGTTGTTGCTGAGTGTGAAATGCCCAAGGCCAAACAGCCAGCCGAGCCAGGCGGCCTGACGGCGGGTCTGCGCCAGGGCGAAGAAGCGCAGCGCAAAGCCGGCCGCGATCAGCGCGACAGGCCAAAGCCCCAGCGGCGCAAAGCCCGTTGCCGCAAGCACGCCAAGGAGCAGCGCCCACAGCCCTGCAAAACGCGGCAATTGTTCGGGCAGCAGACGCTCGAGGAAGGGAGGGTTCATGACCGTCAACTGCCTGCAATCAGTCTGCTTCTTGCACAGCCCGGCTTAGCCGAGAGCTTCCAGTGGCCCCTCGCCGTCCTCGTCACGGCTGCGCGAGCGCGTCCGGCGACGGGGCTTTTCTTCATCGTCATCGTCATCGCGCGATGCGCGCGCAATGGCGGGAGGAAGCATGTCCGCGCTCAGCCCATCGCCATTGCCCGAAGCTTTCCTCGGAGCCGGCTTGCGGGCGGGCTTGGCGGCTGGCTTGCTGGCAGACTGGCGGGGTTTGCGCGCCGGCTTTTCCGGTGTGAAAGGGGTTTCACCATCATCAGGGTCACCCTCGGCGCCTTCGCGCAGATGATTGCCGCGCCCATAATTACCCCGGTCGTTATTGCGGTCATGGCCATCGCGCTCGTCATTGTCGTCGCTGTCACGATCATCACGGTCACGATCGTCATTGTCACGATCATCATTGTCGCGCTGATCATTGTCGCGATGATCATTATCGCGCTGACTGCGGCCACGGCGAGAGCGCGAACGGTTGTCGTCATCCTCGTCATCTTCGTCATCTTCGGACTGGCCGGTCTCGGCCTCGCGCCGGGCGCGGACCTCGTCCTTCTGCGCCTTGGTATCCGCGATCACGCGGAAATAATGGTCGGCAAACTGGAGATAATACTCGGTTTGCACCCGATCATCATTGAGCGATGCGTCATGCGCAAGCTTCTTGAATTTTTCGAGCATCTGCGGGGCATTGCCGCGCGCCCTGCTGTCGATCCGGTTGCCCTGAAGGCCGCCGCCGCCGCCTCCACCGCCGCCGCCGCTGCTGCTTCCGCCACGATTGTTACCGCGGCCACGCCGCCGATTATTATTGCGATTGCTGTTCAAGAGAAATTCGCTTCCTCACAATTGACGGCCGATTTGGAACAATCGCGCCTGTCGCATGACCCCTCGCGAGCCATCCCGTATGGATGTGCTTCGATCCTCATCTGCCAAACCGTGCGTTTCAAAGCGCGGCGCTTTCCTGCAAATGTCGGAGTTTGCCTGGCGGGAACGGCAAAGCTCTATCCCGATCAGACTTAAACAGAGGTAGACGTCCAATGCGCTCTTGCCAAGCCCCTATCGCAAAATCACTACGCGCGCGCGATCGGCAAGGTCGCGCACCAGCGTCACCGTAAAGCCCTCGCCTTCGGCAATGCGGCTGACAGCCTCACCCTGGGATGCGCCGATTTCAAGCGCGGCAATGCCGCCCTGCCTCAGCAATCCGCGCAATTGCGGCACGAGACAGCGATAATCGTCAAGCCCGTCAGGCCCCGAAAAGAGGGCGCCGTGCGGTTCGAAGCCGCGCACATCGGGCGCAAGCTCGGCACCCGTCTCGACATAGGGCGGATTGGCAATCACAAGGTCAAACTGCCCCAGATCATCCGCCCAGCCGGGCGACTTCCAATCGGCAAGGCGCAGACTGGCGCGCCCCGCCATGCCCAGCCTTGCCGCATTGGCTTTGGCAACCGATAGAGCGCCGGGCGCGCTGTCGATGCCGATCCCGCTCGCGCCGGGCAATTCCGCCAGCAGCGCTAGAAGCAGCGCGCCCGAACCCGTCCCGCAATCGAGCACCCGAAGCGCTCCGGGTGCGGCATCGAGCGCGGCCTGCACCAATGTCTCGCTGTCCCCGCGCGGGATCAGCACATCGCGCGTGACCAGCAGATCAAGCCCGCAAAACTCCTGCTGCCCTAGGATATAGGCGACTGGCTCATGCGCCTCGCGCCGCGCGATCAGCTCTGCAAACGCGGCAGGGGGCGCATCGTGCATGCGGCGCAGCAGCAGCTCGGACCGCGAAATGCCCAGCGCATGCGCCATCAGCAATTCGGCATCGAGCCGCGCGGTATCGCTCGTCTGCGCCAGCAGCCTCGCGGCCTCGCGCAAGGCTTGTGCAATGCTCACTGCTCGAGCGCGGCGAGCCGCTTCGCCTCGTCCTCGGCAATC
>DAIQNS010000198.1:0-4422 GCA_036788315.1 Alteraurantiacibacter sp.
GCGCCTTGCTGCAATTCGCGTTTCAAGGTCTGCGCAAAATCGACGCTGGCGAGCGAGCGATAATCCGCATCAAGCTGGCGCGTGTAGGCGGGAAAACGCACTTCATAACCGCCCGGCCATTCGGTCTTGGCGAAAGGCGCCATGAGCGCATTGCCCGCAGCGCCCAGATCAGTGGCAAACCAGCTCCAACGGTGGTTGCCGCCCAGTTCCTCGCCCGCCTCGATCAGAAGCACCGACAGATCGGCCCGCTGCTGCGCCAGCGCAAGCGCGATCAACCCTCCGGAAAGGCCTCCGCCAACAATGGCAATATCGCAGTCGCGCCCGCTCATCCGCCCCGCTCTAGCGCATTGGCGCGATGAGGCAATCATGGGCATGAGGCGGTATGGGCGAAAGGCGGGGTTTGTTTGCCTTCAGAAAGCTTGCGGAAATGTAACTTATTATACGCCTTCGGCGATAATCTCGGAACACGCCGTTGAACCGCAGTCTGGAACCGTCTGCGAAGCATTTCGTTGAGGCTGCAATGACAATAGAAAAACAGGCTCGCATATTCGGCAGCATTGCCGCCATGTCCATGGCTGTGGCCGCGCCTTCGCTCGCCTTCGCGCAAGACATTGACGCCGCTCCCGAAGCGGCCGTCGATATGGCCGCAGGGACGGTCTTTGACGGCGATTACATAACCATAGGGGTCGGCGCTGCGCTCAGCCCCTCCTATACCGGCTCGAATGACTATGTCCTCTCGGGTCTGCCGATCATTTTCGGTTCGGTGGGCGGGGTCGATATCAACGTGCGGCCCGCGGGCCTCGCGCTCGACTTCATCGAGGATGGTGACAAGATCGGCTTCGATCTTGGACCTGCGTTCCGCTTGCGCAGCGACCGTAACAATCAGATCGCAGACGAAGTCGTCGAGAGCCTCGGCAAGCTGGACCGCGCGATCGAAGTCGGTCCGAGCGCCGGGATAAGTGTGAACAGGGTGCTGCATCAATTTGATGCGCTGAGCTTCACCACCGATGTCCTGTGGGACATCAACGGCGCGCACGGCGGAACTGTTGTTTCGCCTTCGGTCAGCTATTTCACGCCGCTCAGCCTTGGTGTTGCTGCCAGCCTTTCGGCCAATGCCGAATTTGCCGATGGCGATTTTCACGACTATTATTTCGCCGTTTCTCCGGCGCAGGAATTGGCAACCGGCGGCGCGGTAACCGCGTTTGATCCCGATGGCGGCGGGCTGGTGAGCCTCGGCGCGACTTTGCTGATCGGCGTCGATCTGGACGGCGATGTGCGCAACGGCGGCTGGGGCGTGGTCAGCATCCTTGGCTATTCACGCGTGATGGGCGATGCGAAGCGCACGCCGTTCACCTCGCAGCGCGGCGCAGCCGATCAGGGCTTCCTGGCTCTCGGGATCGGTTATACTTTCTGACGCGCCAAAACGCATTGAAGCTTGCGCCCGCCGATTACAGCGGGCGCAAACCTCTCATTCCTTCTCGATAGCAAGCTCGGGGCGCGGGCCCGGAAGCGGCGCATCGCGGTCGCCCGTCTTGAGATAGGTATCGAACCATTCGAGCATGCGGACATTGTAATCATACCGCGCGGCGGCCTGCGCATTGCCGTGGCCTTCGCCGGGATAATAGACCAGCCGCACCGGCGTATCGGGACGGCGCACCTTGATGTGGCGGTAAAGCTCGGCTGATTGGGTCGGGCTGACGCGGGTATCGGCATCGCCGTGCATGATCAGCAGCGGCGTATCGGCCTTGTCGGCATGATAGACCGGGCTGCGCTCCAGCGTGGCGGTGTAATCCTCCCATGGATAGAACCGGGCATGGACGAGATATTCCTCGTTCGGAATGTCGGTCGTGCCCCATTTGGACCACATATTCGACAGGCCCACGAACATCACGCCCGCGGCAAACTCCTCCGAATAATAGGTCGAGCTCCAAGCCGTGGCAAAGCCGCCGTACGAGCCGCCGGTGACCCCGACGCGCGCGGGATCGGCAACGCCCGCCTCGGCCAGCGCGTATTTGGCATCGACCAGATCGTCGAATTCCTTGCCGGCCGCGTCGGTCTGATGTTGCTTTGAAAATGCAACGCCATAACCCGTGGAGCCGCGGTAATTGGGCATGAACACCGCATAGCCCTTGCCCGCGGCAACTTGCCCCGGATCGCCGTAGCCGGTGAGCCAGCCGTTGCTGTCATGCGCTTCAGGCCCGCCGTGCACATTGAAAATGGTCGGCGCGCCGCCTTCGGGCACGCCGCCAACCGGCTCGATCAGAATGCCCTCGATCTCCTGCCCGTCGCGTGCGGTGTAGGTGAACAGGCGCTGCGTGCCCATGCTGATATCGGCGAGCCAGGGATTGTGATTGGTCCAGCGCTCGAACGCGCCGCCTGCAAACAGGAAAAGCTCATTGGGATGCGCGGCGCTATTGCCTTCCACCACCAGCCGATTGCCGCCCTGCTGAAGCCCGGCAAGCACCAGCCCGCCGGTCTCGACTTCATTCTGCATCATGCCATTGGCGCCGTAAAACCGCAGAAAGCTTGTTGCCCCCTTGTCGATATGCACCGCGAGGCGGCCATCGGCCATCCATTCGGCATCGACCGCTGCTTCGGCTGCGCCCTCGTTGAGCGCGCGATATTCGCCGGTGGCCGGATCGATCAGGTGCAGCGTGGTATCTGCCGGATCATGCTGATCGACCGCGGCGATCATGGAGATTACCGAACTGTCGGGCGAAATTTCGATATCGCCGATCTTGCCCGGCGTCTCAACCGCGGTCAGCGCGCCTGTCGCCAGATTGAGGATGTAGGGCCGGTTTCTGGTATAGCTGTCATCGACCAGCGGGGTCGGCGCGCTCGTGATGACGGCAAATTCGCCCGAAGGCGCGATGTCGATGTTCTCGACATGGCCGGGCACCTCGATGCGCAGCGGCTCCAGATCGATCTCGTCCGCCGCGCCGGAGCGCATGACATCGGCAACGAACATCCGGTTGAACGCATGCTCCTCTTCATAGACGACCGCGTCGAAACCAGCTTCTTCGAGATCTTCGCGCGCCTTGTCGGACGCAGCCCCGGCCAGGAAATAGACCTGATTGCCATCGGGCGAGAATTGATAGGCGGAGATGCCGGCATCCTCGAGCCCGGCGATCTTGCGGTGCGCGCCCCCGCTCACCGGAACGCCCCAGAGCGCGCGCTTCTCGCCTTGCTTGGTCCACAGGAACGTCACCATCGACCCGTCAGGCGTGAAATCCACCGAACTGATGCGCATATCCTCGGGCAGCCAGGCGCGTGCCTGCATCGCACCGTCGATCAGGAACAATTGCTGGCGCGAGCTGCCGTTATCCTCACCCTTGGTCACATCAGGGAAATGGACGCGCGTAAAGGCGACCCTCTGGCCGTCGGGAGAAACCGCGACCGACCCGGTGTATTCGATCCGCGCGACATCCTGCGCTGTCATCGGGCGCGCCAGAGCGGCGGCGGCAGGCAAGGTCAGAGCGGTGGCAAGCAAAGCGGCACGCAAGAGCATCATCTCAGGTTTCGTCCCTGTTGTTAAGGTTACAATTGCAACCTCCATAATACGCAGCGGCTCCAAAGCAATGCCTGTTTGCGCCGCGCGCCAAGCGGCAATGTCTATCGGGCTGCACGCGCTCCATAAAGCAAAAACGGTGCGCCCTCGCGCTGATCCTGACCGCGAGCAGCGAGCAGCCACAACCCCGCGCGGGCGCGTGAACTAGAAGCCGAAGCTGGCCGAGACGCGCGCGCCCATGCGGCCATCAGCAGTATTGCCCGAAAGGCCCGCACTGAGATAGACGCTGTCGTTTACCCGGCCCAGAAAGCTCCCGGCAAAGGCCTGCTGCCCGCCATAGCTCGCGCCCGGGAGAGAGATCGTCATCCGCTTGCCCGGCACCGGCATCGTGCCGCCGAGCGCCATGGCCGAAGCGATCCCGCCTTCGAGCCCTTCCATCCGCAGATCGAAACCCGCCAATTGCCCCTGCAACCCGTTCACCCGGTCTGTGAGCATTGTGAACTGCGCCTCGTTGACCGCGGCAATATGATCGACATTCGAGCGGATCGACTGGATCGAGGCGGCGGTGGCGAGATTGCTGACCCCAAGCGTGCCAAAGGCGTCCACGGTCACGACCTGCTCGGCCCCTCGCTGCGCCGCGTCCGAAGCGGCGATATCGCCCAGCGCGACCGAAGTTCCCGCAGCGCCCAGCATGAGCTGGTTTTCTGCCGTTGTCGCCGCGCCTGCGCCAATCGCGCTCGAACCTGAATGGCTGGCACTGGCGCGAAAACCGAAGGCGCTGGTGTCATTGGCCGAAGCAGTGGCATCGACACCGAAAGCAGCCGAATTCCGGCCTGTGGCAGAGGCACCGATCACATCGGCATCGTCATTGGCATCGCTGCCAAAGGCGGTGGAATTGACCCCTGTTGCCACTG
>DAIQNS010000199.1:0-4413 GCA_036788315.1 Alteraurantiacibacter sp.
CCAGACCCTGCCCGCCGAAGGCGCGAAGACCGCGCATTTCTGCTCGATGTGCGGGCCGAAATTCTGCTCGATGAAAATCTCGCAGGACGTGCGCGATTTTGCGAGCAAGCAGAACCAGAGCGCGGACGGGTTTATCGCTTCGATGCAAAGCGGGGCCGAGGCGGCAGCGGCAAGCCGCGAGGCGGCGCTGAAGGGCATGGCGGAGATGAGCGCTAAGTTTAAGGAAAAGGGCGCGGAGTTGTATTTGCCGGAGTGAGTCAGTCTAGAATTGAGGGGCTTTTTTTGACCGCATTGGCTCGACGCCATTGCAGACTTTGCGTGTTTCGTGGCATTTGATTGCAGGCACACTTGGAAGCTTTTGAATTTGAACTAAGGGCCATGGTGTCCCGCGTATGGAGGAAATTATGCCCGACGAACTAAGAGAGCTGGTAGAGGCTGCTCGGGCTCTAACGATGTCCGAAAATGATCAGGAACTTCAGCGTCGCAGTTTCGCCTATGGAAATGCTCATATTGAGAATGAGCGTGTTTCCAAAAAGATGGTCGATGAGGCCGCTGATAAACTTGGCAAACACGCAAGGTGACAGAGGAGCAGAGACATAGCGAGGCGGCAAGTGCTTCGCTTATAACTGATCCGATTGAAGAAGCTAAAAGGGAGGCTGCTAATGCGGTTGCCCAATTTGATCGTGTGCTCGACCTTATCGACATGGTGGTTAGGGATGATCGGCCATTTCGCCTCAGACCTTCCATGATGCTAGATTTGCATCGCGTCGCTATGGAGGGGCTTTCGCTTTATGCGGGCACCTATAGACCGGGTGTGGTCAAGATAAGCAAGAGTCGTCACGTGACACCGGACGCGGCGGCGGTTCCCGGACTTGTTGAGGAAATGTGCGATTACGTGATGGATAACTTCCGCGAGAGGACAGCAATTCACCTATGTGCTTATGTCATGTGGCGCCTGAACTGGATTCATCCATTTCCAGATGGAAACGGCCGAACGTCCCGAGCGCTGTCATACTACGTTCTATGCGCTAAACTTGGCTATCGCCTTCCTGGTTCTGAGACAATTCCAGAACAGATTGCCGCGAATAAGACCCCTTACTATGAAGCATTAGAGTGCGCCGATGATGCTTTGAAACAAGGCGAGATAGACCTCACTAGATTAGAGGAAATGCTTCAAAAGCAATTGGCTACGCAACTTCTTTCGGCATACAAAGATGCGAGAGAGCCAGAGCTTGATAGGGAAAACGAAAAGAAGCTTCACTAATTCACGATATATGCGGTCTGGTAATTCAGGGCGCAGTATGCTCGGGATCACATCCTTCACCTAATTCACCCCAGCCTCCCGCCCTTCGCCCGCGCTGCCGCTGCCTTCGCCTCTGAAGTCACTCGTCCAGCTTTCGACGCCGGTCATTGCTTCGTCCGAACGGTGCCGTTATAACCCCCGTATGAACAAGCCGCTCAAAATCACCAAAATCGGCAATTCCGCCGGGGTTATCCTGCCCAAGGAAATGCTCGCCCATCTTGATCGCAAGATAGGTGAGACGGTCACGGCGGTCACCACGCCCAACGGTATTGAGCTGATCGCCGCCGGGCCCGATTTCGAGGACCAGATGGTCGCTGCACGCGAAGTCATGGCGCGGCGCAAGCGGGCGCTTAGGGAACTTGCGAAGTAGCAGTGGCCAGCAGTCTGATCTGGGTGACCACCGATGTTGCCCTTGCCGTCCATGCCCAGCAGCTTGCCGAACATGGCGGCGGTGAGGGGGTGCGCGATGCCGGATCACTCGAAAGTGCCATGTCCCGCCCGCAAAATCTCGCGCAATATGGCGCGCCGGACATTGCCGCGCTTGCTGCCGCCTATGGCTTCGGGATCGCGCGCAACCATCCCTTTGTTGATGGCAACAAGCGCACCGCAGCAATCGTCAGCGAAACATTCCTGATGCTGAACGGATATCGGCTAACCGCCTCGGACGCCGAACTGGTGGTGGCCTTTGTAGCCCTCGCCGCCGGAGAGCTTTCCGAGGACGAACTCGCCGACTGGCTGCGCCATCATATCAGGGATTAAGGCCGCCAAGATTCCCGGCACACTTTCCTACACCGCTCCCGCCACGCTCCACCTTCGCGCATGGTCTACCAAGCGCGCAACCCACTGTACCCAAGCGCAAAATCGCCCCTTTGCGGAGCCGATCTTTTCGTTCTCAGGACTGTGTCCAAGGTGTCCAGCTTTCCCTACATCGGCGCGCAGGGCCAGCCTGCTGCCTCACCCGTTCTTCATGTTCTCCAGCCCCTTGATCCCGCCGGGCTTGAGGCTTGGCTGGCTGGCGTTTTGCTTGGGGCCCTTGTCGGCTTTGGGCTTGCGCGCTTCGCGGCTCTTCTTCTGTTGGCCTTTGGCCATGATGCTTTCCAATCGGAGCGAAATGCCCCGTCTCATGCATAGGCTGCTTCGCGCCAGAGCTTGCATGAATTCGCCGCGTGCTCCGCAGCTAGCGGGCCTCGGAGACTTCCATCCTGCCATGGCAAGGCTTCGGCACGCCATGATCTGCCGCGCGCTGTGTCCCGGGTCAATTGCAGCTGGAAGTCGCACGCGGCATCCATTCATCGGCCTGTGATGCGATCTCTTGCCCCCGGTGTGATGTGCTCCTAACGGGCTTGGTCATGAGTAATCCAGAGAAGCCCGATCGCGATCTGAAGGATCGCAAGTTCTATCCCGCCGAACTCGAGGCAAGTTTCGCCACCAGTGACCCCGCGATAACCCCGCAGACGCAGCACCCTGCCTATCGGCTCGCTTTTCAGGACAGCGATTTTCTGCTTCGCGAGGATTTGCGGCCGATCCGCTTCCAGCTGGAATTGATGAAGCCCGAGCTGCTTCTGGAAGAGGCGCGGGTGGGATCGACGCTGGTGATGTATGGCTCGGCGCGCATTCCCTCGCCCGAGACCGCCCAAGCGCTCGTCGCGGCGGCGGCGGACAAATCAACAGCCGAGCAGAGTATCGCCCGCAATCTGGCGGACAAGAGCCGCTATTATACCCAGGCCTATCGCCTTGCGCGGATGGTCAGCGAGAAAGCCATCATCGAAGATGGCAAGCGGCAATTTGTCATCTGTTCAGGCGGCGGCCCGTCGATCATGGAAGCGGCCAATCGCGGGGCCAGCGATGCCGGGGCGGAAAGCATCGGCCTCAATATCGTGCTGCCGCACGAACAGGCGCCCAATGCCTATGTGACGCCCTATCTCTCGCTCAATTTTCACTATTTCGCGCTGCGCAAGATGCACTTTCTCATTCGCGCGCGCGCAGTTGCGGTGTTTCCGGGCGGCTTTGGCACCTTCGATGAATTCTTCGAACTGCTGACCCTGATCCAGACCGGCAAGATGAAGCCAATTCCGATCCTCCTGTTTGGCAAGGACTTCTGGAACCGCGTCGTCAATTTCGAGGCGATTGCCGATGAAGGGACGATTGCGCCGCGCGATCTGGAACTGATCACCTGGTGCGAAACGGCCGAAGATGGCTGGGAAGCGATCAGCGCCTTTTATGGTCTGAAGGATCCGGCCGAAGGAAACGGTGCAGGCTAGCGCACCGCCTGATGGCCGAGCGGGCCTGATCCGCTGCCATATCCCGGAGCCGCCATCAGCGCGGCCCGCACGAACTGGCGCGCCTTGCCGATGGCTTCGGGCAAATCCATGCCCAAAGCGAGATTGGTGGCAATCGCGCTGGCAAGCGTGCAGCCGGTGCCGTGGGTATGGCGCGTGAGAATGCGCGCCTCGCTCCAGACTTTGTCAACTTCGCCAGGGCGCACGAGGCGGTCCTCGATCATTGGCCCCTCGGCATCGCCGCCCTTGCCGAGATACGCGATCCCGCTGCCCCCGTTCCTCTTGGCCATCGCCTCGGGCCCGCCAAGCGCGGCCAGCTCGGGCACATTGGGAGTGGTGAGCGTGGCCAGTTCCATCAGCCATTCGAACACCGCGATCGTGGCCTCATCGGCCAGAGCCGCGCCGCTTGTCGCGATCATCACCGGGTCAAACACGATCGGCTTGCCGAGGTCTTCGAGCCGGTCGGCTACCACTTCAGCAATGTCGGCGCTGCCCAGCATGCCGATCTTGACCGCCTCGACGCCGATATCCTCCATGCAGGCGTCGATCTGCGCAGCAACGAAATCGGGCGACAGCGCCTCAACCGCCTGCACGCCGCGCGTGTTCTGCGCGGTGACGGCGGTGATCGCGGTCATGGCAAAGCCGCCGAGCATGGTGATGGTCTTGATATCGGCCTGTATGCCCGCGCCCCCGGAACTGTCCGATCCGGCGATGACAAGGATGCGGGGCGGGCGCTCGATCATCGCGGCGCTGCTATGCCGCCTCGGCTACGGCAGCGCAGATGTTGTCCACCATGCGTTCGACCTGCGCCTCGTCGTCGCCCTCGGCCTC
>DAIQNS010000200.1:0-4409 GCA_036788315.1 Alteraurantiacibacter sp.
CAGCCCGGTCTTGACCAGTTTGCCGTCCGCTTCTTCGCCAAAGAGCTCGGATTCGAAACGTTCAGGCGTGATCCTTGCCGAATTGACCGTCACGAAGGCCTTGTCCTGACGCGGGCTCCAGGCATGCAGCAACCGCGCCGCGATCTCTTTGCCGGCTCCCGCAGGTCCGCTCACCAGCACCCGGCTGCCGGTGTTGGCCACGCGCTTCAGCGTGGCGCGCACCTGATTGATGACTGCGGAATTTCCGGTGAATTCATCGGGCGCAGCGAAGCCTTCGCGCAGGCGCGCATTTTCGCGCCGCAGCCGGTCTGTTTCGGTGGCGCGTTCGACCAGATGGAGGAGGCGACCAGCTTCAAACGGCTTCTCGATAAAATCCATCGCCCCGCGGCTGACCGCCGAGACCGCTGTATCAATGTTGCCGTGGCCTGAGAAAATGATCACCGGCAGATTGGGCTCACGCGCCTTGATCGCATCGAGCACTTCAAGCCCATCCATCGGGCTTCCATGCAGCCAGACATCGAGCAGCACCAGGCTCGGGCGTCGTTCATCGATCATGGCAAGCGCAGAACTGCTGTCTCCGGCGGTGCGGCAATCGTAGCCCTCATCGCTCAGCACGCCCGCTACCAGATCGCGAATATCGCGTTCGTCGTCGACAACCAGAATATCGAGACCCATTCAGTGTGCTCCAGTGAGGAATTTGCAGGCAAGTTTCATTCGGCGGCCTCGGAGGCGCCGGTGACATTGGCGGGATGAATGGCAAACCGCATTACGGCGCATGTCCCGCCTTCCGCGCGGGCACTGAAGGCGAGTTCGCCGCCATGCTCTTCGACAATCTTTTTCACGATGGCGAGGCCAAGGCCGGTGCCTTTCTCGCGCGTCGTCACATAAGGCTCGATAATGTTCTCGCCGCCGGTAGGCAGGCCGATGCCGTTGTCCTTGACCTCAACGTCGAGATGCTGATCGGTGACGGACAGGCTGACTTCAATCTTGCCGCGCCAGTCCACATCCGCGTCGCGCGCCCGGGCCTCGACCGCTTCGGCGGCATTCTTGAGAACATTGGTCATGGCTTGCCCGAACTGGTGCCGGTCGCATTCAATGAGCGGAATCTGGCCCTCGATCTGCAATCCGAAAGTGACTTCGGGCCGCGCCACTTCCTGCAGAAACAAGGACTGGCGAACAAGATCAACCGCGTCCTCGCTACGGAAAACTGGCTTCGGCAAACGGGCAAAGCTGGAGAATTCATCGACCATCTTGCGCAGATCCCCGACCTGGCGAATGATCGTCGCGGTCAATTCCTCAAACAGCTCGGCATCCTCGAGGATTTGCCGCGAATAGCGCCGCTTGAGCCGCTCGGTCGCCAGCTGGATCGGCGTCAGCGGGTTCTTGATTTCATGCGCAATGCGCCGCGCGACATCGGACCAGGCGGCTTGCCTTTGGTCGAGCAATTGCCGGGTGATATCCTCGAAGGTGATCACAAACCCATCCGCCGAGGGCGCGCGCTTTACTGCAAGAGTCAGCAATTCTCCTGAGCGGTTGAGTTGGACAACCCCGCTGCGCAGGCCGCTTTCAACAAATTGCGCGAACTGCGGCGCGACATCGTCCAGCTTCTTGCCGACCGGCGCGGGCCCCTGCTTTTCGAGCAGAAGGTCCTGCGCCGAGGCGTTCATCAAGAGAACGCGCGCTTCGCCATCGACCGAGACGATCCCTGCAGTGATGGATTGCAGCACGGCTTCGATGAACGCGCGCCGATTGGCGAGCTGGGAATTGGCGCCGAGCAGCGCATCGGTTTGCCGCTCGATTTGCGCGGTCATGCGATTAAACGCGCGGTTGAGCAGCCCGATCTCGTCGGTGCCGGTGCGCCCGGCCACCCGCATTGCGTAATTGCCCGCGCCGATCTCGCGCGCGGCTTCTGCCAGATCAGCAAGTGGCTTCACCTGCCGGTCGGCAAAGCGCAGGGCCGCCCAAACTGCCAGCCCGACAAGGAACAGCGACAAGCCGAAAAGGGCCAGATTGTACTGCAATTGCAGGAGTTGCGCTCTTTTGGTCAGCAAATCATATTCGCGAACCACGCTTTGCGCCCGTTCCCACTGCCCAAAGGCGAGCGGGTTGGAATCGCGCATCACATAAAGATACATGCCCTGCTCATCGTCCAGAGTGACGACCGCTTCAATCCGGTTTTGCCGGGCATTCACGACCATTTCTTCACCCGCACGCAGCTTCGCGATTGTTTCCTGCGAAACACGTTCGGTTTCGGTTTCGCCGCTGGGATCAACGATCGCTGCGACCCTAAGCTCGCCGCTCTGACTCTCGAGCAAAATGGCGCTTTCGGTCAGTTCACGGTACAGGACCTGGAGGAAGAACTGTTCCTGGAATTCTTCGCTCGTTATCAGTACCTTGTCCAGTACGAAGCGCAGATCGCCTGCCATAGCGACGGCTTCCGCACCGACCGATCGCTGGTTTTCGTCATAATAGCCTTGCGCCAGCTCATTCGCGTTTTCGAGAATTCCGCGCTGCCGGTCCGAGAACCAGAATTCGACCCCCGATTGAAACAGCAGGCTGGCAAAGACCGTGACCAGTAGTGTGGGGATTGCTGCAATCAGCGAGAAGAAGAACACCAGATTGGTGTGCAGACGCGCCGTCGATCCTCCGGACCGGCGAATGGCAAGGCGCCTGCCCCAGAGCACAATGATGGCAAGCGCGGGTATCAGCGAACCCAAAAGCAGCAATGTCGAAGTGGCCGTCGGAACCAGCTCGGTCGCATCGGCGCGGGCATTCAGGGTAAAAAATGTGAGCAGCAGCATCGCCGCAAGGCTGACGCATGCCAGCACTTCGAGCCACAGAAACAGGTTCATGCGCCGGCCGGCAAGCTGCGCCTTGCGCCGCCAGCGCGCGAAGCTGAAGCCAGACGGCGCAGATGCCTTATCAGATGCAGAGCTAACCACGTGGCAATGTTACAACGGCACTGTTGCGCTTTTGCAAGTGAATTTTGGACGCTACGAATTCATCCGTGCGTAAATTGCTCAGCTTGCAACTCGAGTTCGCTCAAACGCTTGCGCAATGTGTTGCGATTGATTCCGAGAACCTGCGCCGCCTTGACCTGATTTCCCCCGGTAGCCTTGAGAACATGTGCGAATAGGGGGCGTTCGAACTCGGCCAAGGCAGAATGGTAAAGCGTGCCTTCTGCAAATCCTGTAGTCTCGAGCCATTTGCCAATCGCAAGCGGCAGATCGATCATCTCGCGCTCGCTTGCATCGCCGGGCAGTTCCTCAAGCAACTGGGCAGCGGTGGCGGCGTCGATCTCGTCCTCGCGCGAAAGCAATGCCGCGCGGTAGATGAAATTGCGCAATTCCCTCACATTGCCCCGCCATATCTGCTGCGAGAGGATTTTCGCAGCCCGGTCGCTCAAGCTGCGCAGCGGCAGGCCTTCGGAAGCGGCGCGGCGCAGAAAGTGCTTGGCGAGTGCTTCAATGTCATCGGCGCGGTCGCGCAATGCCGGCAATCTGATCGGGACAACATTGAGCCTGTAGAAAAGATCTTCCCGGAACGTGCCGTTGGCGATCATTGGTGCAAGGTCGCGATTGGTGGCAGCAACGATGCGCACGTTGACGGAAATTTCCTCATTGCCTCCCACGCGCCGGATGGTGCCCGACTGCAAGGCGCGCAGCAGGCGCGTCTGCGCTTCTGCGGGCATGTCGCCGATCTCGTCAAGAAACAGCGTGCCGCCATTGGCCTGTTCGAATTTGCCGATATTGCGCGCCGTGGCCCCGGTGAAGGCGCCGCGTTCGTGGCCGAACAATTCGCTTTCGATCAATTCGCGCGGAATGGCAGCAGCGTTTACGGCGACAAAGGGGCCATCCTTGCGATTGCCGAGCTGGTGGATCGCTTCGGCGACGAGTTCCTTGCCGGTCCCGCTTTCGCCCAGCACGAGCACCGATAGATCGTTGTGCAGGACACGGGTGATGAGGCGGAAGACTTCCTGCATGGGTTTGCTGCGCCCGATGAGCGGCAGCCCCTCATGGCCTTCATCTGGCGCGATGCGCGGGCCGGAGCTGGCGGCAAAAGCCTGCTTGGCCGCCCGCACAAGATCATCGAGGTCGAAAGGCTTGGGGAAATACTCGAATGCCCCGCGTGATGTTGCCCGTACCGCTGTATCGAGCGTGTTCTGGGCCGAAAGAATGATGATAGGCATGTCGGGATAGCAATCCTGAACACTGCCCAAGGTCTCGATGCCATCTCCATCGAGCAGCATGACATCTGTCAGCATCAGGCTGTAGCCGTTCTGCGCCAGCAACTCGTCGCGCCGTGCAATCGTGTCGCAGACATCAACCTCGATGCCTTCATCGTCCAATGCCGTCCGGATCACGGTCGCGATTGCGCCATCGTCCTCAACCAGCAATGCGCGCTGTGCC
>DAIQNS010000201.1:0-4353 GCA_036788315.1 Alteraurantiacibacter sp.
AAAGGCGTTGGAATTGACCCCTGTTGCCACTGCGCCAAAGCCAAAGGCACTGCCGCGTTCGCCCGCGCGGGCCAGCCGCCCTACCGCGACCCCGCCGGTTCCGACGACGCGCGCCTGCCGCCCCAGCGCCACGGAATGCGTGCCTTCGGCCGAGGCGAGGTAGCCGACTGCGATGGAGGAAGCCGACCGCGCCTGCGCCTGATCGCCAATCGCCAGCGCCTCGCTGCCCAGCGCGAGTGTGCCTTCGCCCATGGCAATCGCGCCCGAGGCAGTGGCGAGCGCCGAAGTGCCGATGGCGGTGGCATCGAGCGCGGTTGCCTTTGCGCCATTGCCCAGCGCGAGTGCGCGGTCCGCCGTGCTCCCCGCGCCGTGCTGCCCGAGGCGGTGGCCGCGGCATTGCGCCCAAGGCTGAGCGCGCTGCTCCCCGTGGCCGAACTGCCTTGGCCAATCGCGCTGGATGCACGGCCGGTAGCGCTTGCCGCTGTGCCGATGGCGAGTGCATCGCGGTTGCTGGCCTTGGCATCGGTGCCGATCGCAATCGCGCTTTCGCCGCTGGCCCATGCGCCTGCAATCACGGTGAAATCTGATGGATCGTCCACGTCCGGACCGTCTGCGCCGATGGCAATTGAACGCAAGCCTTGCGCCAGCGCGAAATCGGCGGCGGCAAAGCTGCTTTCTCCCGTCGCAATCGCCGAGGGGCCGACTGCGCTTGCGGCGTAGGCGCGGGCCTGCGCCCCTGATCCCAAGGCAAGCGAGAAATCGGCCTGCGCCTCCGCCTGCTCCCCGAAGGCCGAAGCGGCATCGCCCGCGCTCGAGGCATTGGCGCCCACAGCCGCGCTGAAATCGCCATCGGCGCTGGCATTGGGGCCAAGGGCAGTGCTGCTGATGCCCGCCCCGGCATGGTCGGCTTGTGCAAAGGCAGACGGGGAAACAGCGAGCCCGCCGCCCAGAATAGCGAGAGCGACAGAGGAAACATGACGGCAACGATATCGGCGCATGGCAGCGGCTCCTGTAATCTGCCCGCGCGCCATGCCGCAGCAATTGAAGGAAGGCGGGGTTGCGGCGCACTGACAGGGCTATCGAAACCCTCGTCTAGCAAGCCGCCGCATCAATACCCCGCCAACCGCGTCCGAAATGGACGCGTGAGCGAAGCGCCTTACTGCCCGGTCATGAACATGTTGATCGTCAGCCGTCCCTTGGCCGGATCATCGCTGAGCGCACCTGCATCAGGAATGACACCCGAATGCAGCACCCGCCCGCGATACAGCACAAGGCGATCGGGCCGCGCTTCGACCTCGTCGATCATCTCGTAGCGCTCGCTGTTGCCGTAGCAATAGCCTTGCGGGGGAAGGCCGAAGTCGCGCTCGTCCTGTGCAAGCGCGATGTCGTAGGCGCTCTCGCGCGCGCTTGTGATCGCCTCGAAGCCGGTGCGCCGGTGCCGGTAGAAGGCGGTGCCGCCGGTGTGCGGCCCGTCGAGATAATGCATGATCGCAATCAGCTGGCCCTGCGCATGATCATAGTGCGGGATACACTGGTGCGGCTGGAGCTTTTCCGGGGCGCTGGTCACGAGCGAATAGGTCGAGGCATCGCATTTCACGCCTTTGCGGAACCCGAAGGCCTGCTGCATGATCTGCATCATCAATGCGCGGCGAATGTCGAGATAATCGGGTTCGCACCACGCGCGGATGCCGGGATAGGCAGCGCCGCCATCCTGATAATGTGCCTGCTCGCCGCGCCTGCGCAAATCTTCCGCGCGGCCCGAAAAATCATCGATGATGATCAGCGGCTCGCCCTCGCGGCCCAGGCTTCGCATTTCGACCCTGGCTGGCGGCGGCTGCATGACCTCAGGAATGCCGCGCGCGCCTGTGCAAGTCAATTGCCGGGCAGGCCCTTAGCCGGTGTGACAGCCTTGCTGCAGGCCGATTTATCCATGAAATGCGAGCGGGCGATTGGCTAAGTCCGAGCCCGGTACTTCGGACGGGGAAGGGGGCCACAATGGCCAGAATGACAGTATTGGCGATTCTTGTGTCTCTGTGGCTTACGGCGCCTGCCGCGGCGCAGGCCAGTGGCTGGACGAGCTATCAGCAGGACGAAGCGTGCATCGCCGAATACACTTTTGACAACCGCACAACCCGTTTGACGCGCAGGGGCAACGGGAGCCAGGAACTGGCCTATTTCTTCAGGCGAGAGGGTTTTCTTGAGACCAGGGATCTCAAAGCTGAGATCAAGCAGCGCTATTACCCCGAACATTCGATAAGTGTTTCGTCGCGAACCACGGAAGAAACGGATTTCTTCGGCACGACGTACGAAAGTGAAATCGCATTTCGGATCGAGGCAAGCGAAGCTCTCCTGAACTGGATGGAACAGGATGATCCCGCCTATGCGGTAAGGCACAAGGGCAATGTCATCGCAGCGTTTGCTTTTCTGGGGATTGGCGAAGGGCGGCGTGTGCTTGCCGGTTGCGTAATTGCTCCGCGTCCGGCCAATCGTGCGCCCATGCCGCAGGGCGCGCGTGCAAACTGGTTCGAAATCGACCGCTTGCAGCCCCATCTGTCCGGCGTGAGCGGAGCTGTTCGGGTGGCGGCTGATCTGACGGTAGACACCAACGGCCGGGTTCAAAGTTGCTCGGTAACAGCGTCGACCGGGTCGAGCGCTGCCGATCAGGAACTGTGCAGCCAGTTGACTAATCGTGGGCGGTTCAGGCCGGCAACTGACAGTCGGGGAGAATTGGCGTCTGCGATTTACGAATATCGCGTAACGCTTCAGCTCAACTGACGCGCTCGGACAGGGCATCAGATGTGGCGCAGGCTGGCTGCGCCGTTTTCCTCTTGCCTTGCGCAGCCGTCAGGCTAGCCTTGCGGCCATGATGCCTCTTGCTCCTGATCGCACTACGGCGATCCTCTCGATCCTCATCGCGCTTGCGGCTGTCATCATTCTTCTGGCCATGCACCGTCCGCCGATTTGCGAATGCGGCTATGTGAAGCTGTGGCATGGCCAGATCAATGATAGCGGCAACAGCCAGCACATCACCGACTGGTATACGCCGAGCCATATCATCCACGGCATGATCTTCTACGCGCTGGGCTGGTTTCTCTTCGTGAAGAAGGGCTGGTTTGCAAACACGGGCTGGCGCGGGGCCAAGGGCGCGCGCTGGGGCTTGCCGCTGGCCGTGCTGCTCGAGGCGGCCTGGGAAGTGCTCGAAAACACGCCTTTCATCATCAACCGCTTCCGCTCGGTCACGGCGAACTGGGGCTATTCGGGCGACAGTGTGCTCAATTCGGCCGCGGATATCGGCTGGATGGCGCTGGGCTTCTGGCTCGCCATGCGCCTGCCGGTGAAGTTGACCGTGGCGCTGGCGCTGATCGGCGAGGTGGCCGCTGCGCTGGTGGTGCGCGACAATCTGACGCTCAACGTCATCATGCTGCTGTTCCCGGTCGATGCGATTGCTGCCTGGCAGGCGGCGGGCACGGGCGGCTGACGCGGCCTCGCAGCGCCGGAGCTTGCCACAGATTAACAGCGCTTGTGCTGGACGCGCCAAGGCGCCTTTGCTAAGCCGAGGGTTCCCCGGGGAGCCTGCTTTGGCTGAGAGGGGCGGGGTAAGCGCCGCCCGACCCGTTGAACCTGAACCCGTTAATACGGGCGGAGGGAAGGGGCGGTCCGTATCAAGCCCGCAATCACCCCTCTCCCGCCCATCGAGGAGAGCGCATCGTGGCCGACATTAACTCAGCTTTTGAAATCGGTGTCACCACCGGACCCATCCGGGGCAGCCGCAAGGTGCATGTCGGTCCGCTGAAAGTGGCGATGCGCGAGATTGATCTCGAGCCGTCCTCGGGCGAGCCGCCGGTGCGCGTCTATGACACCTCGGGTCCCTATTCCGACCCCTCGGCAAAGATCGACATTCAGGCGGGCCTGCCGCAATTGCGCCGCGACTGGCAATTGGCGCGCGGCGATGTGGAAGAATATGCAGCGCGCGAGGTAAAGCCCGAAGACAACGGTCAGCTTGGCCCCGACCGTTCGGGCGGTGTGCCCGCTTTCCCCAATGTCCTGCCGCGCGTGCTGCGCGCCAAGCCGGGCGCGAACCTCTCGCAGATGCATTACGCGCGGCGCGGCATCGTCACGCCCGAAATGGAATATGTCGCCACCCGCGAGAACCTTGGCCGCGCGCGGCTCAAGGAATACCACCGCTCGGGCGAAAGCTTCGGCGCGCAGATCCCCGATTATGTGACGCCCGAATTTGTCCGAGACGAAGTGGCGCGCGGCCGCGCGATCATCCCCTCCAATGTCAATCATCCCGAATGCGAGCCGATGGCGATCGGGCGCAATTTCCTCGTCAAGATCAACGCCAATATCGGC
>DAIQNS010000202.1:0-345 GCA_036788315.1 Alteraurantiacibacter sp.
CATCAACCGGCGCTGCCAGCAGATGGAAGCCGAAGGGGTGACCTTCAAAACCTCCAAGGAGGTTGGCGTCGATATCTCTTTCAAGTCCTTGCAGGAAAATTTCGATGCGGTGGTATTGTCGGGCGGGGCCGAAGATGCGCGCCCGCTGGCGATCCCCGGCGCGGAGATGACCGGCGTGCGGATGGCGATGGAATTCCTGACCCAGCAGAACAAGCGCGTGGCGGGCGATGAAGAATTGCGCGCCGCGCCGCGCGGCAGCCTGCTCGCCACGGGCAAGCATGTGGTGGTGCTGGGCGGCGGCGATACCGGCAGCGACTGTGTCGGCACATCCAACCGGCAGGGTGC
>DAIQNS010000202.1:355-579 GCA_036788315.1 Alteraurantiacibacter sp.
GCGAAAAGCGTCACCCAGCTTGAAATCATGCCCAAGCCGCCTGAGAAAGAGGACAAGGCGCTGACCTGGCCTGATTGGCCGATGAAGTTGCGCACCTCCTCCAGCCATCAGGAAGGCGTGGAGCGTGACTGGGCGGTGCTGGCCAAGCGCGTGATCGGTGATGGCGAGGCCGTGACCGGGCTGGAATGTGTCCGCGTGGGATGGGTCGGCGGCCAGATGCAGGA
>DAIQNS010000202.1:589-4323 GCA_036788315.1 Alteraurantiacibacter sp.
CATCCCCGCCGATCTGATCCTGCTGGCGATGGGCTTTGTCGGGCCGAAGAAGGCGGGGCTGCTTGAACAGGCAGGCGTCACGCTCAGCCCGCGCGGCAATGTTGATGCCGATACCGAAAGCTATGCCACCAGCGTACCGGGCGTGTTTGCCTGCGGCGATATGCGGCGCGGCCAGAGCCTTGTGGTCTGGGCGATCCGCGAAGGCCGCCAATGCGCGCGCAGCGTGGACGAAGCGTTGATGGGAGCAAGCGAACTGCCCCGCTAAAACGGGGCGGGGTGTTGCCCCGCTCCGACGGCTGCCGAAAGCAACCCGCCTCGCCGGGCGCTGGCGCTGGGCATCAAGGATTTCAATAGTCGCCTGAAACTGCCTATCTGAGCAGATAGGTCGCTGCTATTGCGTCAGTGTGCTCAAGGATATGAACTTCAATGGGAAGTGGCGCGACTATCAGGCGCGGATCCTTGAGGAGATGGGCGAGCATTTTGATGACCAGCGGCTGCATGTCGTTGCCGCTCCGGGTGCAGGCAAAACCGTTCTTGGTCTTGAGATCGTCCGGCGGATTGGCAGACCCGCGCTGGTCTTCGCGCCAACCATCGCCATTCGCGATCAGTGGGAACAGCGCCTCTGCCCGCTGTTTCTCGGTGCCCCGCCTGCAGCGGATGCGATATCCCGCGATCTTGGCGATGTGCGGGACCTGACGCTGACAACTTATCAGGCGCTCGGGAGCCTGCACCGCGCAGAAGAACTCGATGCGCTGATCGAGGCCCTGAACGCGCATGGCCCGATTTCGCTGGTGCTTGATGAAGCGCACCATCTGCGGCGGGAGTGGTGGAAGTGCCTTATCGAACTGGCCAACCGGTTGCACGATGTTCGCATTGTCGCGCTGACGGCGACCCCGCCCTATGATGCAAGCTTTGCCGAATGGTCGCGCTACGAAGAACTGTGCGGGCCGATCGATCTGGAAATCGGGATCCCCGAACTGGTGCGCAACGGGGATCTGTGCCCGCATCAGGACCACCTGATCCTGTCGGCTCCGACCGCCGATGCGCTTGAATTGCTGGCCCGGCGGCGCAAGGCGCAAGGTGAACTTGCCCGCGACCTGCGCAGTGATGAAGGCTTGCTCGACTGGCTCGCCGCGCATCCGTGGCTGACCGATCCCGAGGCGCATGTCGAAGCCATACTTGAAGCGCCGGAGATGCTTTCGGCCGCGCTGGTCCTGCTGGCTTCGGCCGGGCGCGCGCTGCCCAAGGCTCCGCTCAAACTGCTAGGGGTTTCGGCAAGCGCGGTGCCGCCGCCGTCACAGTTCTGGCTCGAACGGTTTCTTGATGGTGTGATCAACCGCCACACGGCCAGTTTTTCGCTTGATCCTGCCCGGCTCAAAAGCCTGCGCGACAGGCTGCATCGCAACGGCTTGATCGAGGGCGGCCGGGTACGGCTGCACCACACGCGCTCGGTCTTCAAACTGATGTCATCCAGCATCGGCAAGCTGGAATCGATCGTCGCGATTGCCCGCGCTGAAACTGCGACACTGGGCGACGATTTGCGGATGGTCGTGCTGTCCGATCACATCCGTGCTGGCGAACTGCCGACCCGGCCCCATGCCGCTTACACCCCGGCCAAGCTGGGGGTTGTCCCGATCTTCGAGATGTTGCGACGTTCGAGCATGGACGAGGACCATCTTGGCGTGCTGACCGGCAGTCTGGTGCTGATCCCCAGAGCCGCATTTGCCCGCCTGCTTGAGGTCGCTTCGACGCTGCGGCTTGATGCCGGGAATTTCCGTTCGTCAGATGTGCCCGGTTGCCCGCGTCACGTCAGGGTGGAATGCCGTAGCGGGAGTTCGGCTGGGTTGGTGCGCGTGATTACGGCCCTGTTTGCCCAAGGCCATATCCGCATCCTTGTCGGCACCCAATCACTGCTCGGCGAAGGGTGGGACGCGCCGAGCCTGAACAGCCTGGTGCTGGCGAGCAACACGGCATCCTTCATGCTTTCAAACCAGATGCGCGGCAGGGCGATCCGGATTGATCCGGCCCGCCCTGACAAGGTCGCCAATATCTGGCACCTCGCGACGATTGATCCCGCCGACAGCGAAGGCCTGACCGCTCTGACTGCGATGGTGGACTGGGGCCACCTGAATGATGGCGGCGCGCCGGGAGTGTCGGACATTGATGTGGTCGCCCGGCGCTTCAAGGCATTTGAGGGTGTGTCCAACGGCGCATCGACGCTGATCGAGGATGGCATCGCCCGGCTGGGCCTTGATCCTGCTTTGCCGATCACGGCAACAAACTTGCAAACCTTCGGCATCGCTGCCGATCGGCCCGCGATAGCTGAACGCTGGCGGGTTTCGCTTGGTGAGGGTGCGGCGCGGGCGCGCGTTCGTGAAACGGCGGCCACCAGCCATGCCCCGCGCGCGCTCAGCCGATTCGACACGCTGCACGCCCTCGGCTGGAGCGCGGCGGGCGGCGGGGCGCTGGCGGCTGCAAGCGAACTTCGCGCAGTGCCATCTTACGGGGACGTGGGATTGGTCGCGATGGGGATCGCCGGGGCGGCAACGCTGGCCAGTCTGCCGCGGCTTGCCAAGGCTGGGCGGTTGGTCTGGCGCAATGGTTCGCTGGAGGGTGCCTTGCGCGAGGTGGTGTGGGTGACGCTGCGCGCGCTGGCGGATGCCAAGCTTATCGGTGACTGGGAACTGGATCACGCCGCAGTCGAAATCCGCACCAGTATCGACGGGCGCAAGGACATTATTCTCATCGGGGTCAGCCGGGCAGCCGAACGCTTGGTGATGCAGGCAATCACGGAAGTTCTCGGGCCGGTGCAGAACCCGCGTTATCTGCTTGTGCGCAGATCATGGCTGGGGTGGAGGAGGCGCGTCGATTACCATTCCGTGCCGGCTGTGCTGGGCGCGCGAAAGGAGCTTGCCGAACGCTTTGCGGAACTTTGGCAGGAACGGGTTGGTTCCTCGGACCTCGTCTTTGCCCGGAATGCGGAAGGTCGGCGGCTTCTCCTGCGGGCACGCGCCTCTTCATTCGCTGCCGGTTTCCAACGATCGGTTGATCGCCGGTCGGTGTGGCTGTGAGCGGCGAAACCCATCCCGCTGCGGCCACCCCGCACTCTCGCGACCAGTGGGCAAAGCGGGCGGGTCGTTCGCGTTCCTGAACAACCCGCCGCCTTTGCTTATTCTGCGGCGGTGATGGCTGCTTCGATCTTGTCGGTGGGCTGGCCGGTCAATGTCTTGTCGATCTCGCCCACGATCACCTTGGTCAGTTCGGAATGGTAGTGCTGGCGCATTTCTCCCAGCGTCTTGGGATCGGCGATGATTAGCAGAGCTTCGATCTCTCCGGCCACCGCCTTGGCGTTGAGCCATGCCGCCGCCGCCGCGCCGTGGGCCAGTTCCTGAAGATCGGTGCTGTCGGCCTTGCGGTGCGAATCCTGATGGCGCACACCGGCGCTGAAATTGGTCGCTTCGAGGTCGGGCTTGTCTATCTCCACCAGGTTCGGCTCGAACATCTGCCCGTCATTGCGAAACAGGGTGAAGCTGTGGCCGTCGATCAGCGCGACGAAAGCCTTGTGGGCAAGTTTCATGGGATAGTCCTCTCGGTGGATTGGTGAACCGCTCCCGGCACTGGCATCGAGCCTAACAGAAAAGCCCCGGAGGCGTTAACCTCCGGGGCTTCCTGTGGTCGGACTGAGAGGTCAGCCTGGCTTAGAAGCCCATGCCGCCCATGTCGGGCATGGCAGG
>DAIQNS010000203.1:0-612 GCA_036788315.1 Alteraurantiacibacter sp.
AACAGATACATCATGGTGGGCGTGCGCAGACGCGGGTTTTCAAGCAGCGCGGTCATGTCAAAGCCCATCACCCGGGTCGAGAGATCGAGCCGGTCGACCTCGTTGTCGAACAGCCAGCCATGCTCGCCGTCATCGATCCACGCGGCCAGCCGGTCGGCCAGATCGCCGGGCTGCGGGCGGCGCGTGCCCGAGAGCAGCTCCTTGAAATGGCGCAGGCGGCGCAGCGATGCGGCATTGGCATAGGCGGCATCGACAGCAGCGGCGATGGTGGAGCTTTCTTCGGGGCCCTGCGCCTTCAACAGCACCGAAAGCCAGTCGCGCAGGAATCCGCGGTTACCCGGCGTATCGGGCAAGGCAAGCGGATTGAACCCGGTCGGCACACCTGCATTGATGCGTTCATAGCTGCCGCCGATCCCGCGAATGAACAGCTCCGCGCCGCGGTCCTTGTCGAACAATATGGTGCGCGGGGAGAATTTCTGCGCCTGCGCGGCAAGGAAATTCATCACCACCGTCTTGCCCGAACCCGAGGGGCCGATGACCGAGAAATTGCCCAGATCGCCGTGGTGGAAATTGAAGAAGAACGGGGTCGCGCTGGTCGTTTCCAGCAGCGTC
>DAIQNS010000203.1:622-4285 GCA_036788315.1 Alteraurantiacibacter sp.
GCCCCAGTGATTGCCTTCCGCTTGCCCCAGGGCAAAGCCGTGCAGCGAGCCGAAGCTGGCCATGTTGGCGGTCGAGATCATCGCCTGGCGTGCCAGATATTGCTCATTGCCCGGGAACTGGCCCCAGAAGGCGGGTTCGAGATTGGTGTCTTCGCGCACCACAATCGCGCCGGTATCCGCCAGGCTTGCCGAGACAGCCGCCGTCGCATCGTCAAGCCGCGCCAGATCGCTCTCGCGCACGAGCACCGAGAGATGATGATCGCCAAAACTGACCGATCCTGCGCCGAGTTCGTCGCGCGCGGCCATCATCTCGTCACGCTCGGAACGGGCATCCTCATCGGCCGAGCGCAGGCGGCGGATCGCCAGATCGATCCTCTCGCGTGCGGTCTGCCTCTCGATCGGGGCGAAAGTCTCGCACACGATCATTTCATAGGGCAGGCGCAGTACCGCATCGAGCAAGCCGGGGCTGGTCGCGTCGGGATAGTCCTTGAGGCACAGCATCGAGCCGAAATCGACCCCGCCAGCGCCGCGCGATTCCATGGCATCGAGGCCGAAGCTGGCGCGCCGATAGGGCAGCATAAAGCCGATATCGGTCTCGTCATCAGGGCGGCGCACCGGGCGCATCTCGCCGTTGTAGAGCGCCGAAAGCAGCTCGAGCAGCTCATTGTTTGTTGCACCGCTGGCGCCCTGATAATCGCCCAGCGGCTGCGCGCCGTAATCGCCGAGCGAAGCGGCGAGAGCCTGAAGGGCGGCACGCAGGCTGCGCAATTCCTTGGGGTCGACATCCTCGCTCTCGGATGGGCGGCGTTTGAACATCTTGCCCAGCCGCTCGGCAAAACCCGCCTTGCCGCGCGCCGGGCGGCGCACCAGCGTGATGAACTGGTCATTCACGAACAGCGATCCGGCCGACAGCCTGTCACGCCAGCGCGCATCGATATGCGCCGAAAGCGGATCGTCGAATTGCGCATTCAATTCCACGCTCACGCGCCGCCTTATGACATGATGATACATCACGAAGCGCGCATCCAGATTGCTGCGCAGCATGACTTCGCGGGTTGAGGCGTGGACGTTCAAGGCATCTGTATCTTCGGTCTCGAACAGGAGGCCGGGCACTTGCAGCGCGCCCATCAGCGAGCCATCGCGCAAGAGCATCGTCTGCGCATCCACGAGGCGCGCATACGGCAGGCGATCGCCGGCATGCGCTTCCTTGGCGCTCCATGCTGCGGCTCCCAACCACTTGCCGGGCCCATTGCTCGTCATGTCATGCTCCCTGCCGCCTCCCAATTGCGCGGCGGTTCGAAAATGGGCTCAGCCGGTATAGCTGTTGCAGCCCCAATGTCTGTAATTCCTGATCCGCGGGCATTGCGACACCTTCGTGATCCACAGATCGAAAATGCGCGGCTCGCGCAGACTGGCGATATAGCCGATACCATGCACCACCAGCGCCACTGGCAGGAACCACCAGCTTTTCAGGATGAGAAATGCAATTGTCGACACCATCATGTTGATGATGAAGAAATTCATCGTCACCCCGCCAAACATCTGCGGCCGGGTCAATGCGCGGTGCACAGGATGGCGGACCAGATTGGCCATCTGGTCCTAGCCCGCTGCGCCCTGAATACCGGCGACGATGGAGGCTGCGCCAAACAGGATGAAGCAGCCAATGATCACTGTCGCGCCGAAACGCCAGTTCATCCGCCCGGTCAGCATCATGAAACCGACCGCGGCCACAGCCATCACCGCGACTGCCGTGGCAACCGAACCAAGCAGCGTATTCTGCATCCAAGCCAGAGCGGCAACAATCGGGCCCGAGCCCTGCGGATCCTGGGCAAAGGCGGCACTCGGAACAAGCAGCATCGCAATGGCGGCGATACGGGAAAAGACACTCATGATTATTCAGAACTCCGGGAATGGTCGGCAAGCCGGCGCATGATACTGGCAACATATAAACGCGTTTCGCGGATTTGCGGAATGCCGTTGGCACGGATTACGCGTCCAGGGCCAGCATTATATGCGGCGAGCGCTTTTTCCAAATCGCCATCGAAACGATCGAGCTGTTGGCGCAAATACCGCGCACCGCCTTCGAGATTGGCATGCGGATCATCGGGATCGACGCCCAGATCACGCGCTGTACCGGGCATTAATTGCGCCAGTCCGCGAGCGCCCGCAGGCGAAAGGGCATTCTCGCGCCAGCGGCTTTCCTGCCAGACGACAGCTTCGATAAGCGCGGGGCTGAGATCAAATCGCTGCGCCAGTTCGCGCACATATTGCGCATAGCGTGCAGGGATCGCACTTTCCGGGCGCGCGGTATCGGCTACCGCGGTCTCGGGAAAACGCATGAAAGTTTCTGCTGGGACTTCCGCAAGCGCCGCAGGGGGCGCAAGGCGCTGCTGCAAATCGCCATGACCAGCGATCCAGCGCGTCTCTCCATCCGTGCCGATCTCCAGCACATCGGCCCGCGCCGAAGTGGCACCGGCAAGCGCCAGCGCTATGGCTGTGGCAGAGATGACGGCACGCAGAATCATTTGGACCCCTCTAATGCAGCCCTACTGCTTACAACAAATGACAACGACGTGACAGCCCTTGCAGCAAACCCGCTCTTATCAGGCAGTTGAAACAGAAGAGGCCCCGCACGCAACGCATGCAGGGCCTCCTGTTTACGGAGCTTTCGCGCCACATATCTGTTGCCATATACCAAGCAGCAATCAGCGCATTGCGAGGGCGCGTTCTTCCAGCTTGAGGAGCGCGACGCGCGCTGCACTGCGCGAATCGACCCATTCACCATCGGCGAGTTCGAGCCAATAACGCTCCTTGCTTGCCTCGGCGGCCTCATAATAGCGCGTTGCCTGCTCGAACTCGCCAAGTTCGGCATAGGCCGATCCCAGATTGATCAACAGCGCAGGATCATCCGGATTATCGCTCAGGGCAGCTTCCAGCATGGCAATCGCTTCGCGGTTTTCGCCGGCACTGATCTGTTCGAAAGCGGCATCCTTCGTCTCGTCCGAGTGGCCAGACATCACTCCCGGGATGCCTTGTGCCAGCAACAACACGCTTAACGCGGTCATGATGCTCATTGCATTTCTCCTTCTTGTTGCGCCCAATCTGACTTGCGGACCGCAAGAATGCAATAAAACTGTAATACTGTCACAAAACAGAAACAAAATTCTCAGCCGGACAATCTCGTGCTGGTCGCCAGCCCTCAATGCCCTCGGCAAACATCGCTGCAGGCGCCGAAAAAATCGCCCTTTGGCTGACCGTGTGGAAATCTAAATGACGAGACTGCAAACAAACTGTCACGTGGCGTCACTAGCAGCCTGACTCGCGACAACGCATTCGACCATTTCTGATTCTCGGTTTTTCAGGGGACCGCACGCTGTGACCAAACTATCTCGTACGCTCGTAATCGGCTGTTCAATCATGGCGCTTGCCGCCTGTGGCCCGGAAGAAATCGCTTCGCCAGGTACTGGCGGCAATGTAACCATCATCAATGAAGCGCCGCCGCCAGCTCCTTCACCCACGCCGACGCCGACACAGGCCTTGGTCACCCCGGCTGGCGGCTGTCCGACCCTGCTTGGCAGTGTCCCGCTCAACGATGAGGGCATGATCACCGGACCGACCGGCACCTGGCGCGTCTGCGGCCTTCCGCTCACGATCGAGAACAGC
>DAIQNS010000204.1:0-4186 GCA_036788315.1 Alteraurantiacibacter sp.
GAACGTGCCCGCTGCGCAATGTTCCACAGGCGAACAGAAAGCGATGCTGATTGCGATCACGCTCGCGCATGCGGCGCTGGCGGCGAGAGGGCGCCCGGGTATCCTCCTGCTTGACGAAGTTGCTGCGCATCTCGATCCCCTGCGCCGCGAAGCCTTGTTCGAGCGGCTGCGCGCAAGCGGCACGCAGACATGGCTGACCGGCACCGAGCCAGCGCCTTTTTCCGCCATCCTTGGCGAGGCGGCCTGCTGGAAGGTCAGCGGCGGAACGCTCGCGCGGCTTTAGTTCGCGCTCTCTTCCTGCGTTTCGGGAAGCGCAGACGCCACATCGTCAATTGTCGCGGCAACCAGCACTTCGATACCTTCTGCCGTGGGATGAATGCGGTCGGTCATGATCAGCTCGGGCCGCTGATAGATCGAATCGAGGAAAAACGGCACCAGCGCAGTGTCGAAACGTTCGGCCAGCGCGGGATAGAGCGCGTCGAAAGCCGCCTGGAATTCGGGTCCGTAATTGGGCGGCGCGCGCATGCCCATCAGGAGCACAGGGATCTCGCGCCGCGCCAGCTCTGCAAGAATGCCTTCCAGATTGCCGCGCGTCTGATCCGGCGAAATGCCGCGCAGCAGATCATTGCCGCCCAGCTCGACTATCGCGAGATCCGGCGTTTCTCCGGCATTGTCGAGCACAAACCCGATGCGTTCGAACCCTTCGGCGGTGGTGTCGCCCGAAACGCCTGCGTCGATTACGCGGGCATTGATCCCGCGCCCGCGCAGCGCCGCTTCGAGGCGTTCGGGATAGCCCTCCTCCTCTTCCACCTGATAGCCTGCAAACAGGCTGTCACCGAAAGCGAGGATCGTCTGCTCGGGGCCCATGACAGGCAAGGCATCCTCCATCACTGTCTCACCTGCTGCCCCTTCCTCAACCGGAGCTTCGCTGCCGCAGGCCACCAACAACAGCGCCAATCCGCCTATCGACCAATTGCGCATTCTCATCGTTCACCGCCTTTTGACTGCCTTGCTCTGGCACCATAGCTATGCCATCGCGCTGCTGTGACAAGTCCATCTTCCAGCAGCCCCGTCATTTCCGCGAAAAATCTGCGTCTGACGCTTGGCGAAGGCCCGGCTGCAGTGGAGATATTGCGCGGCGTCGATCTTGTCGTGCCGCAGGGCGAAACGCTCGCCTTGCTTGGGCCTTCGGGCAGCGGGAAAAGCTCTCTTATGGCGGTGCTGTCGGGGCTTGAGCGTGCCACTAGCGGAGCGCTCAGCGTGGCCAATGAGGATTTTACCGCGCTCGATGAGGATGCGCTTGCCAAGGCCCGGCGCGGGCGGATCGGGATCGTGCTGCAGGCTTTCCATCTGCTGCCCACCATGACCGCGCAGGAAAATGTCGCAACGCCCATGGAACTTGCCGGGGAAGCCGACGCATGGGAACGCGCTGGCGCAGAACTCGAAGCGGTCGGCCTTGGCCATCGCCTCACGCATTATCCCACGCAGCTTTCGGGCGGCGAGCAGCAACGCGTCGCGATTGCCCGCGCCATCGCGCCGCGCCCGCCGCTGATCTTCGCCGATGAGCCGACGGGCAATCTTGACCAATCCACCGGGGAAAGCATCATCGAGGTGCTGTTCAACCGCCGCGCGGAAACCGGCGCGACCTTGATCATCATCACTCATGACGAACATCTCGCCGCCCGCTGCGACCGGATCGTGACACTCGGCGATGGCCTTATCGTCAGCGACCGCGCGGCGCATTGATGCGCTGGGGCACGGCATGGCGCATTGCGCGCCGCGATCTCAATGGCCGTTTTCGCGGTTTGCGGCTGCTGCTGGTCTGCCTCTTCCTTGGCGTGGGCGCGCTCGCGGCCATCGGTTCGCTGACCTCGGCCATTCGCGGCGAGCTGGGCCAACAGGGTCAGGTGCTGCTCGGCGGCGATCTCGAGGTCGAAGTGTGGCAACGTGCGCTTACCGAGGAAGAGCTCGCCTTCCTTGCGCAATACGGCACGGTCTCGCCCGGCTATCGCCTGCAAGCCATGGCGATCACCGACGAGGTGGCGGTGCCGGTCGAACTGAAAGCGGTTGCCAGCAATTATCCGATGTACGGAGCGCTTACTCTCGCGGGCGGTAGCACTTTTGGCGCACCTCCACCGGGGCAGGCTTTCCTTGCGCCCGGCGCGGCCGAACGGTTGGGCATCGGCCCGGGCGAAAGTTTCACGCTCGGCAATCTTGAGCTTACAGTCGCGGGCATAATCGAGGACGAACCCGATCGTCTGTCCGAAGGCTTTGCTTTGGGGCAGACCGTGATCGTGGCGCTCGATACGCCGGAAAGCGCAGGCCTCGTCGCGCCCGGCTCGATGTTCCAGAGCAAGACCCGCGTCGCCTTCTCGGGCAGTCAGGATCCGGGCGATGTGCAGGACGCCATGGAAGAGGCGTTTCCGGGATCGGGATACGATTTCCGCACACGTGACCGCGCCTCGCCGGGCGCGGAACGGTTTGTCGGGCGGATGGGCGAATTTCTCACGCTTGTTGGCCTCGCGGCCCTGGTGATCGCGGGTATCGGCATTGGTGGCGGCGTCAATTCCTATCTCGAAGCGCGGCGCAAATCGATTGCCACATTGAAGATCCTTGGCGCGACTTCGGGCGATATCTTGCGCATTTATGCGTTGCAGATCGGCATTGCCGCGCTTGCGGGCGCGGGACTTGGCGTCCTTGCAGGCATGAGCGTAACGCCGCTTCTCGCACGCGCTCTCGGCGAACTTCTGCCGGTGAACACCGCGCTGGTATTCGATCCGCTGGCATTGCTGCGCGCGGCGGCTTTCGGGCTGCTCGTCGCGATGATCTTCGCCGCTCCACCGCTTGCGCGGGCCCGCGACTTTCCGGCGATGGCGCTGATGCGTGCAGGCGTCTCGCCATTGAAGCGAAAATGGCGCTATGCCGGAATGCCCGTGGCCGCGGGACTTGTCGGAATTGCCGCGCTTGCGCTGGGCGGCTCACCCGATCCGCTGCTTTCGGCCGGCTTCCTTGCCGGAGCGGTTGTGCTGCTGGGTGTGCTGGCGCTGCTGGGCTGGGCCATTCGCAAGGCCGCAGCCAAGGCGCCCCGCCCTGCCAATCCGATCATCCGCGCCGCGCTTGCAAATATGCACCGTCCCGGCGCTGCGACCGGCGCGCTTGTCACAGCGCTCGGCTTTGGCCTTGCGACCTTTGTCCTGCTTGCCGCGATCCAGACCAGCCTTGATGGCAATATCGAGCGCTCGGTGCCCGAACGTGCGCCCGATTTCTTCGTGCTCGATGTGCCGCGCGATGGCCTTGAGGAATTTCGCGGGCTGGTGGCCAAGGTATCGCCCGATGCCGAGATCACCGCCGTGCCGACGATGCGCGCGGCTGTGCTCGCCTACGGGCCTGAAGGCGATATGCAGGTGGTGGCCGAGCTGGACGAACTTCCCGACGGCGCATGGGCGCTGAACGGCGAACGCGGCATCACCTATTCGGCGACTCTGCCCGATGGCAATGTGCTCGCCGAGGGCGAATGGTGGGCAGCGGACCACGCGGGCGAGCCGCTTGTCTCGATTGATGAGGAACTGGCGGAGGCCGCCGACCTCGAAGTTGGCGACATGCTCACGATCACTCTGCTGGGCGTCGAGCGCACCGCGCGCATTGCCAATCTGCGGCGGATCGACTGGGAAAGCCTGGGCTTCAACAATGTCTTTGTGTTCTCGCCCAACGCGGTTGCCGATGCGCCGCACAATCTGGCCGCCACTATCGACCTTCCCGAAGGCGTGGGCACCGGCGGGTTGCTGCGCGATCTGGTGCGCACTTTTCCCAGTTCGAGCGTGATCGAAGTCGGCCCGATCCTCACCGAGGCGCGGACCATTCTCGATCAGGTCGGGCTGGCGATCCTTGCAGCCGCTTCGGTCGCGGTGCTGGCGGGCATTGCGGTCCTGCTGGGCGCGATTGCGGCGGCGCGCTCGGCGCGGATTTACGACACGGTGATCCTGCGCGTGCTGGGCGCGAGCAGGCGGCAATTGCTCGCGCTGCAATTTGCCGAGTTCGGCATACTTGCCGCGGTGCTGGCCGGGGTTGCGCTGTTGATGGGAACAGGTCTCGGCTGGCTGGTGATCACGCAGCTGTTCGAATTTGACTGGCTGCCTGACTGGCCGCGCATTCTTGCCGTGCTGGGCGGCGGGCTCGTGCTGGTGCT
>DAIQNS010000205.1:0-3061 GCA_036788315.1 Alteraurantiacibacter sp.
TTCGGGCAGAAAGCGGGCACCGTGCCCAATTTCCATTACTCGCCTGAGCTTGTGGCAGCCGGGGAAAACGGGTTGGTTTGGACTGAGGAGACACTTATCCAGTATATCGCGGGGCCTGACCAGATGGTACCGGGAACCAAGATGATCATCTCGAGCGGGCCGGTGACCGATCCTGCGCTTCAGCGCGCGGTGGTCAATGCGCTCAAACGTGATGCGATGAGCGATCCTGTGGAGACCCCCGCCCCATGAAAATCGACGTAAAATTTCCCAAGGGCACTCCGGCGCTACCTGCCGGGCTCGACTGGTCGAGCGGGGAGCATGCGCCTGCCGGCCATTCGCGCCTGATCTATGCCGCGACCGAGCAGGCGCTGGTCGATGTTCCCGATGCAGGCGAGGCGGAGGTCGAAGCTGCGGTTGCGCTGGCGCGCGAGCCCTTTGCCGCAGGGCCGTGGCGGCGCATGCCCGCCGCCGAAAGATCGCGCCTCATGGCCGGTTTCGAAGCCGCGATCCTGGCCCATGCGGACGAGCTTGCAAGCCTGCAAGTGCTCGAAACGGGCATGCCCTTTTCGCAGGTGCGCGGCATGCATGTTGCGCGCACGGCAGAGAATTTCCGCTTCTTTGGCGAATTGTCGACTTCGCTGGCGGGGGAGACTTACGACCAGACGGGGCGCTATCTCTCGATCGTGACGCGCGAGCCGGTGGGCGTTGCGCTGCTGATTGCGCCGTGGAACGCGCCGCTTGTGCTGGGCTCGATGAAGATGGCCGCAGCGATTGCGCTGGGCAATTGCGTGATCGTGAAACCCAGCGAATTTGCTCCGCTGGCCATCCTGCGGCTCGTCGAAATCCTTGAGGATGCAGGGCTTCCCAAAGGCGTGGTGCAGGTGATCTGCGGGACCGGCGCGGTCGCGGGTTCCACGCTCGTCAAACATCCCGGAGTCGATGTCGTCGGCTTCATCGGGGGGACGGCTACCGGGCGGCGGATCATGGCCGATGCTGCAGGCACACTGAAGAAGGTCGGGCTCGAACTTGGCGGCAAATCGGCCAATATCATCCTTGCCAGTGCCGATCTGGAACGCGCGCTCGATGGGACGCTGCTCGGCTTTCTGGCGGGCAATGGCGAGCAGTGCCTCGCCGGTACGCGGATCATGCTCGAAGAGCCGATTGCTGATGAATTCATCGAGAAGCTGGTCGCGCGGGTGAAGAACGTGCGCATGGGCGATCCCTTCGCGCCCGATACAGAGCTGGGCCCGCTCGCGTTCAAGGCGCATTTTGACAGGGTGATGGCCTTCGCCGATCAGGCGCAAGGCAGCAGCGACTACCGCGTGCTGACCGGCGCGCGCGCCGCGTCCGGCTTTGAACGCGGCTATTATTTCGAGCCGACCGTCGTGGAAGCGCAGGACAATGCCAGTGACCTTTGCCAGCAGGAAATCTTCGGGCCATTCGTCACAGTGCAGCGGGTGAAGGGTCTCGATGATGCGCTGGCCCGCGCCAATGCCAGCGAATTCGGCCTTGTCAGCTATATCTGGTCGAACGATTTGCCTTCGGTGATGCGGGCGCGGCGTGAATTGCAGGCGGGCACGGTATGGGTCAACACGCCGATGGCGCGTGATCTGCGTGCGCCCTTTGGCGGCTACAAGCAATCGGGCGTGGGCCGTGATGGCCTGCCCGGTTCGGTCGAGCTGTTCACCGAGGAAAAGACCACAATGATCCCGCAGGAACCGCTCGATTTGCCCAAGCTGGGGATGGGGAAGTAGATTTACCCCAAATCGTGTAACAGCGCCTCGATGAGCTTCTTGCGCTGCGCTGCCCGCTGTGCCGCGCGTTCCGGGTTTGCGCGGAAGGCTTCCACATCGGCAGACGAATAAGCGCCGGACTTTTCCGCCAGCGCCTCGTGCGTATCGAGCCGGTCGCGCAATACGCTCACTTCCATCGCCAGCCGCATAATCGCCGACACATTCTTGTCCATACCCTCATCGCGAAGGAATTGCGGCTTCTTGCGCGAAGGCGCGGTCATCAGCGCATGCACACTGTCAGCCTTCTGGCCAGCCTCGCTCATGCAGGCTTCCTTGCGCCGAACATGAAATAATCGCCCCGGCCAAGCGGGATGTAGTCGGCAAAGATATCGTCCTTGGCAAACCCGGCCTCGAGCATCGCGGCCGTGACGTCGGTTTCGGCAAATCCGCGCCAGAACGGCTCGCCATTGTTGGCCACTTGCCAGGCATTGGTGACGCGCTTGGGCGTGGTCAGGCGATGCGGCTGATACGGAATGTCGGCGTTGAAGAACACTCCGCCCGGCGCGAGGATGCGATAGGCCTCGCGCATGATCTGCGGCAGGATTTCGGCCGAAGTCTCGTGGAACAATATGTGCGATGTGATGAGATCGAATTGCCCGTCATCGTAGCCGGTATCGGCGGCATTGGCCTGCTTGTAATGCACGGCAACGCCATGTTCCTCGGCCCACAGGTGCGCAAAGCGCAGAAATGGGCCGGACAGATCAAGCCCGTGCTGTTCGGCTTCGGGAAAAGCGCGTGCAAAGGCGAGCGTTTCTGTCCCCGGCCCGCAGCCCAGATCGAGCATGGTGCGCGGCGCGAGGTCCGGGAACTTCTCGCCCATGACCTTGAGCATCAGCGGGCTCATCGCGGGCGCGCCGGTGTCGGCGCCGGTGCCGAGGCCCTTGGCCGCGCGATAGAGCTCGATGCTGGAAAAATACAGCAGCGGCGCGGTCAGGTCCGCCGCGCCCGCCTCATGAAAATAGCCGCCAGGCTGGCGATGGATTTCGGTACTGGCAATCGGCTCAGGGAGTACCAGCGCAGGATCGAGCGCAAGGCTGCCAAGCCGCTTGTCCGCAGCAGCGAGCGCATCCCACTGCGCTTCGAAAGCGCCGCGCACCCGGTCGATTACTGCGCCCACGCTCTCCCACAGCAGATCCTGCGAGGTATAGGTCGCGCTGCCCCACAGGCGATAGGCGTCATATTCCTCGAACCGCGTGACAAGCGCGTCCAGATCGTTGGGCGCATCGGCGGCAATCTCGCGCTCGTACAGCGATGCAAGGTCCGCTTCC
>DAIQNS010000205.1:3071-3471 GCA_036788315.1 Alteraurantiacibacter sp.
TGAGCGCGCCGACGAAAGACTGCCGCGCGGCTTCGTCATGATCGGGGCGGTAGAGCTGAGCGATGTTTGTCATTCCGGTATCCTTAAATGCCGCAGCAGGGCTTGGCCAGAACAACAGTAATGCGCTCCAGGCATTGCTGCCTGCGATAAGCGCAAGGCAATTTCTCCAACAGGTGGACAGACCTTGGGAGGCGCTGTTGCTGCGCCGCGTGTCAATTACACCAATGTGACGGGAGAAAGCCGCATGGTGAAGGAACATAAGTTCGCACCGTTCGGCGCATATCCTTGCTGCGTTGGGGGAAAGCGCGGCTCCATCAGGGAGAAAGCAATTATGGCTAAGTCATCACTATTTGGTCGCCGCAGCCTGCAAGCTGCTTGTCTGGCATCGGCTTGGACGCTG
>DAIQNS010000205.1:3481-4178 GCA_036788315.1 Alteraurantiacibacter sp.
CGCCTGCCGCAGCCGCGCGCGACAATGTCATTATCGTGAGTGCGCGTACCTTCGAGGAAGATCTGCAGGATGTGCCGCTCGCGGTTACCGCCCTGACAGCGGAAGACCTGCAACGCCAGGGCATCGATGATCTTGCCGATATCGCGGAAAAGACCGTGGGCTTCTCGTTCGAGAGCTTCACCGGCCCGCTCGCGCAGCCTTCGATCCGCGGCCAGACAAACCTGCGCGTCACCTCGCCGGTCACCAATGTGGCGACCTATCTCGACGGCGTCTATATGCAGCGCGCCTATCTGATCGATCAGGGTCTGATTGACCTCGAACGTGTGGAAATCATCAAGGGGCCGCAATCCGCGCTCTATGGCCGCAACGCCTTTGCCGGTGTGATCAATCTGGTTACTCGCAAGCCCAACCTCGATGAATTCGAAGGTTCTGTCCGCGCCGGGATCGGTACGGACGAGTATCTCGAAGCCAGCGGCACGCTCAGCGTTCCGGTCATTCCCGGCACGCTCGCGGTGATGGGCTATGTGGCGTATCAGGAATTCGACGGCACCTACGCAAACTCGCATCCGCTTGCCGATGCGGCGGGCTGCATCACCTGCGGCAATCTGGGCGGCTATGAGAAGGAAACCTATCAGCTTGGCCTGCTCGCGCAGCTTGGCGACCGGATCACGCTTGAGGCGAGTTATATTCACACCGA
>DAIQNS010000206.1:0-4083 GCA_036788315.1 Alteraurantiacibacter sp.
GGGTGCACGCATGACACACGAATACAATGGATTACAATGGCGGCAAAGGGGTCGTTAGCTGAACGACCGCATTTTTCCCAGCAATGCATGAAGCGGACATTCGCTACCGAGGGTGGATCAGCCTAAGTCTCTGAAATAACGAGGAACGCAGCAGTGCAGGTTTGGGACCAGCCGCAGTAATTCTTGAAAACGCCGCGGTTTGCTTGTTACAGCCTCCTCACATGATTGAGGGGCACCGTGTGATCTACCGCCTGTTGACCGCCGTGTGTGCCCTGTTCGCGGCAATCGCATCGCCGCTCCCGGTTCTCGCGCAGGACGATCTCGTGCCGCTGTCGGCGTATGGCGAATTGCCCGGCGTGCAGGACGCGACCATTTCGCCGCTCGGCACGCGCATGGCATTGGTTAGCCGGGTCGACGATGAGCCGGTTATCATTATCGTCGATCAACAGGCCAAATTGCTCAAGGCGATCCCGCTGGGCGATTTGAAATTTCGCAGCCTGACTTTCGTCGATGAAGAAACCTTGCTGTTACGACGCAGCGAGACAGTCAATGTCTGGGGCTTTGTTGCGGACAAATACGAGATTTCGCAGATGATCGTGCTCAGTGTGGAGGAAGGCCGCGATGCCAGGGTCGTCTTCAGCCGGAGCCGAGAAGTCGTGAACGCGGTGTTCGGCACGCATGGCTTGCGGCGCACGGGCGATGGCTGGCGCGGCTATTTCGGCGCGCTCAGGCTGGGCCGCGACGGGAAGTTCGAGCATGGGCGCCCCTATCTGTACGAATACAATTTCAGCAATGGCCAGCATCGCCGGGTCAGTAACTCAGCGACGGAGGACCAATATCGCGACTGGATCATCGCGAGCCATGGCGGCGTTGCGGCCGAGTTCGACATTTCGCGCAACACTGGCAAATGGCAGATCCGCAACGGCAAAAACCAGTTGATCGCTGAAGGCGTGAACCCGACCGGGCGCGCTGGATTGATCGGGCTTGGAGCGGATGGCAGCACCCTGATCTATTATCGCGCGAACACCGAAACCGGCGTGAGCGACTGGTTCGAAGTTCCGCTCGCGGGAGGGGAATCTGTCCCCTTCCTGCCAGACGTGGAAGTCGAGCGCAGCTTCCGCAATCCCGAAAACGGCCATTTGCTGGGCTATCTGACCGAGGACAGACCGGTCCTGTTCGACGAAACCTTGCAGAAGAATGTCAGCATGGTGCTCGCCGCGTTCAAGGACGCCAACCCGGTGATCTGGGACCATGACGCGGCGTTCAACACCGTGATCGTGCATACGCAGGGCAATGGCGACAGCGGCACCTGGTACCGGGTCGATGTGCGCGGACGCCGCGCGGAGCCCATCGGCTATGACCGGCCGCTGATCCCCCCCGAGCGCGTCGCGAACATCTCCACGGTCGAATATACCGCCGCTGACGGGCTGGAAATGGACGGCATCCTCACGCTCCCGCTGGGACGCGAGGCGAGCAATCTGCCGCTGGTCGTGCTGCCGCATGGCGGACCCAGCAGCCATGATACCGACGGCTTTGACTGGTGGGCGCAGGCTTTTGCCTCGCGCGGCTATGCCGTGTTCCAGCCCAACTTCCGCGGCTCGACCGGGCGTGGTGAGGAATTTCGCCGGCTGGGCTACGGCGAATGGGGCGGCAAGATGCAGAGCGATATCTCCGACGGAGTTGCTTTCCTTGCCGAGCAAGGCACCATTGATCCGAGCCGCGCCTGCATCGTGGGCGCAAGCTACGGCGGCTATGCCGCGCTCGCCGGCGTGACCTTGCAGCGGGGGCTTTACCGCTGCGCGGTATCGGTCAATGGAGTCGCCGATATCTCGCTGATGTTCCGTACCGAAAACCGCGAATCCGCCGATAGCCGCATGCAGGAGCGCAGCCTGCGCGAACAATTGGGCGACAGCGCTAACTGGAAGGCGATTTCCCCGCGCGACAATGCCGCGCGCGCCGATGCGCCGATCCTGCTCATTCATGGCCGCGACGATACTGTGGTCGCCTTCGAGCAGAGCTACAAGATGGCCGATGCGCTCGACGATGCCGGGAAGCCGCACCAGTTGATCGAGCTCAATGGCGAGGACCATTGGCTGTCCCTGCCCGAAACGCGCAAACGGATGCTCGAAGAAACGATGGCCTTCGTGCAGCAGCACAATCCGGCGAATTAACGCGCCGGAGTTGCCGCCAGCAGATCCTCCGGCAGCGGCGGCTGCGACAAGATGCTGATAAACCGCTCCCAGCGCGTTGCCATGTCCGCGTCACCGCGTTCGATGTAACCGCCCACGATCTCCTCACCGAGCGAATAATTGATCACATAGCTGCGGTAAGTATCGAGAAAGCCGAGCGAACCTTCCGCCCGCTCGCGGCTCGACAGCTGGTATTTCATCATCGCCGCTATCGTTTCTTCGCGCGTCATCGTGCCATCGAGATAGCCCGCAGCAATGGTGAAATAGCCGCCCGAGAGCGCGCTCGTGGCTTCGCGCAGGGCATAATAATTGGCGATGTCGCTCGCATCGATTCCGGCGAGCGGGGCCAGCACATCGCGCTCGAATTCCATCTGCGCGTCACCGGGGAAGGCCATTTTGAGGCCGTATTCCGCCGAACCTTCGGCAATGATCGCGCTTGGCGAATACAGCGGCAGCAGAGAATATTCGATCTCGCCGAGCGCATTCACCCGGTCGCGTTCAATCAGCGTGGAATAGACATGATGGCCGGGATAAGCCTCATGGCAGCCGACATCGAGCGCGCGGTCGATCCGCACGGGCAGATCGGTGTTGATCTCGATCACCGAATGATAATTGCCCTGATAATAATTGAAGCCGCCCCAGGGCTTGTCCTTCACCAGCGAGAGGTCAAAGCTTTCGCTTTCCGGCAAGGGAATATGCGGCAAAGTGCGCTTGCGGCATTCGGCAACCGCCACATCAAAGACTGCACGCAACCGGTCCTCGGGAATGATGAAGCGGTCGCGATAGGCGTTGATCCGCTGATGCAGCGGCCCTTCCCCGGGCACGAGCGCATCGATCCGCGCGATGACCGGATCGAGCGTCGCCAGATCGGGCAGCTCGGGCCGCACCCCGAACAGCCCCTCGGCCTCGTCCTGAAACGACAGCTTTTCGCCGCGCAACATTCGCAGCCGCACCTTGGCGCTCGACAGCATGGCGCGCAGATTGCGCACGCGTATGGCCTCGCGGGTGCCGGGATCGGTGCTGACCGAGGAGAGCGCCGCATCAAGCGCGATCACCCGCGCCTGCAGCATGGGCAGCGTCATCTGCGCATTTTCGGCCTTGGCTTTCTCCGCCAATTCCCCCGGCCCGTAATAGGCATCGACATAGCCCGGTTCTTTCTCGCCAATCGCCAGCTGGACGCTGAGATAATCGCGCGCCAGCCGGTCAATCGATGGCGGCTCGCGGTAAGGGGTTGTGCAAGATGCCAGCGCACAGGCAGCAAGGGCAGCGACAAGCAAACGGATCATGAAAAGAATTCTCGCAAGGTCTTGAGGTGGCAGGCAGGAGCGACTGGTTTCCGCCGTAACCGTTAGACTGGCGCGGCACAATTGCCAATCGCCGCCAGATTTCGCTTGCCAATCCGCGCTGCGTATTGCCCAAAATGTGACCGGCACATGGGGGGCGACACATAATGGGCGATGGCATAACCGAAACAGGGGCATTCACCTTGGCCGGAAATACGATCGCGCCGGGAACGCGCGCCAATCTCGCTGTGCCGATCAGCCATCAGGTCACTGGAATTGCCGCCAATTTGGCACTTCAGGTGGTCCACGGCCTCAAGCCCGGCCCGGTCGTGTTTGTCAGCGCGGCGATCCATGGCGACGAGATCATCGGCACCGCGATCATCCAGAAGCTGATCCAGCGGATCGAGCCTGAAGCACTGTCGGGCACGCTGATCCTTGCCCCTGCGGTCAACATCTTCGGCTTTGTCCAGCACAGCCGCTATCTGCCCGACCGGCGCGATCTCAACCGCAGCTTTCCCGGCAATCCCAATGGCTCGCTCGCCGGGCAGCTTGCGGCGTGCTTTCTGGAGCATGTGATCGGCCCTGCAGACCTTGGTATCGATCTGCACACA